>JAYVWQ010000024.1:0-9864 GCA_043785945.1 Akkermansia sp. | reverse complement strand
GCGATGCGAGATCGACTTGTCGCCCGGGACCCGCAGTGTGCCGGCAACGCGAAAGCCCGTGGCGGTCAGCGGAGCCACCCTTCCAGCGCCGTCGCAAGATCCGTCTTCTCGTCACGGTATTTGACGATGACGGGCGTCTGTAGCGAAAGCCCCTGCTCCCTTCCCCACCCCGCATTGACCTGTCGTGCACCAGGAACGACCACCGCACCCGCCGGGATTTCCAGCGCCACGTCGGCACTGCCGCGGTAGACGCGCTCGTGAACGAGATCGTACACGGGTGTTCCGCGCGTGAGGATGACGCCGGATGCCAGCACCGCCTTCGCGCGGACGATCGTACCCTCGTACACCCCACAGTTGCCGCCGACCAGCACGTCGTCCTCGATCACGACCGGCGCGGCGTTCACAGGCTCCAGGACTCCACCGATCTGCGCCGCGGCGCTCAGGTGCACCCGCTCGCCGATCTGCGCGCACGAACCAACGAGGGCGTGCGAGTCCACCATCGTACCCGCGCCGACCCATGCTCCAACGTTGACGTACATGGGCGGCATGCATGCGCAGCAGTTGATAAGACGGTGAGGACTCTGATTAACTGGCAAGATGAGGGTGTTTTTCATTGGGCTCTGGCAGCGCACGGTCGGACGGATGCAATCCTCGATAAGCCAGGGTGGAATCGCCTGACGAAGGCTTCCGGCGACAGACCGATGGAGCTTTTTTCAAATGTCATCACCAATGCCCAACCCGACGATGTGATCCTTCATTTCACGGGGGCTAAGAAAATTTGGCATGACTGGCATCTGCCGGACCAAATGTTGTAAGGGCATGTGCGTAGCAGCAACGACATTTGTAATTTTGACGTAAACCACGACCGACCAATCGGTCGGCTCGCGCCAATCCCCGCAGACTCAATTCTTCACGCAAGAGCTGCCTTTGCCTTTTGGTAAAGGTCAGCGTCCATGGTGGAGAAAAATAGACCGCGTTCGGTGCCTTCCCCTGGTCGAAGGCGGTTGTCCTCCAAACAATACCATCCCGGGGAGGCCTGAAACGCCTCTTTGAGGTAAGCGGGACCTTCGCAACCTTTTAGCCGGCAAGACGTGTCGTGAGCAAATACGGCCTTCGGTCGTAAACTGAGCAGAATAGCAGTCTCCGCGATTAAACTCGGCAATCCGTGGTCACCATCTACAAAGACAAAGTCGAACTGAATGCCGTTTCTTAAAACTTCGATGCTTGGCTTTGCGTAAAGCAGAGAATTAGTACCCTGTGTTACGCGAACCAGTCCGTGTTGCAACTTTAGGTCGCAGAAGTGCATCTGCTTGATGTGAGAGCCTTTATATGCCTCGACAAAAACGGCGGACGACGCCCCTTGCCAGCAGCCGATTTCGAGTGTGTTGTCCCATTGAGCCGCGCACAAGACTCTGTACATCCAATTGAGGTGACGGCGGTCGGTGTTGTATTCTGGGTGTTGTTCCCAACAATGGTCGTAGACCTTCCAATCAATCATTTCACACCTCGGAATATTGTTAAGTTACCTGACGCATGTTCGACGGCCGCCTGCGGCAAGCTGTTTCGAAACTATCTTTGTTTCCCTGAGACCGCGCAACAACCGTCGTGTTCGATGAAACATCATTTACCACAGGGGGTCATCGCCGCGTAGAGGGCTAGAACCGTGACCGCTCGTCGGCTTTGGCAGTGCCGAGCACTCAAGCGGCCTCACGAGCCTTGTCGTTCAGCCGCCCCCGCGCCTGCCCATGCCGATGGGCGAGGAACCAGCCGCCGACGGAGACGGCCACGCCGCCGAGGATGAGCAGCTCGTTCCCGACGACGAGCGTGGGCAGGATCATCAGCGCCACGCCGCCCGCGAGGATGGCGAGGCTGGTGGTGACGCTGCCGATGATGGCGCGGAGCGGCGGATAGGCGAGCGTGGCGAGACCGAAGAGGAACATGACCACGCCCACCCAGACAATGCCCTTGAGACTCGACAGCTTCGCGCCGAGTTCGCGGGCGGTGTCCTTCTGCGCGGCCCCGATGATGGTGCTAGCCTTCTCGACGGTGCGCGTCTTTTGCATCGTCGGCTCGGTGAGCACGATGGTTCTCTCTTTCACCACAGGCGGGGCAGTTGGCTTTTGTTCGTCGCGCAGGGTGACTCTCTCCTGGACTTTGGTGCCGGCGGGGAGCGGCAGTTCGGTTTCAGTGGTGCGCTCGAAGTTCTGCGCCGCGGACTGCGCGGGATTTTCCGGCTGCTTGAGTTCGCTGGTGAACTGCGCGCCGCTCGATGGCGCGGTGCTTTGAATCTTGGCCACGCCGGGCTTGAGCGGGCGCGTGGACGTGCAGCCTGCGACAAACATGGTGACGAGGCAAAGGGCGACGAGGTTGGTTTTCATAATGGTGAACGACCGGCCAGGGACTGTTTGAGTTTGAGGATTTCGAGATCTATTTCGCGCAGGCGGAGGTCGGCTTTGCGCTGCTCCGTTTCGAGGGCGAGCATGCGCGAGTCGAACTCGCGGCGCGGCACCATGTCATCCATCTTACGCTCGACGCGGGCCAAAGATTCGGCGCTGGCGCGTTCGGCTTTGCCGCTCGCCTCTTTCATCGCCTCGACCGAGGACTGCATTCCGGCGAGACGCTCACCACTGTCAGCGGCCTTGTGCGCGACCCAGCCCATGACCGCCAGGCAGACGGCGAGCAGGAACGAATTGAACAGGGAATGTTTGTTCATGGTGCGATGGTGCGATGGATCAGGGTTCAACGAGGTAGCGGGCGATGACATCGGTATCCGCGCCGCCGAAGCAGGAGAGCCAGAGCAGGGCGACTTTGTTGGCGGCGATATTGACCGGAGCCGCCGCGCCGAGGAAGTGCCAGCCCACCGGGAAGGCCAGCGTGCGCAGCGACGCGTCGGCCTTGAGGCGCACGACAAGGTTGCGACCGTTCTGCATGTTGCTGGCGGTCAGCGACATGTTGCCGGTCAGATCAATCTTCTTCTGGCCGAAGGTGACGAAGTTCAGGTCGAGCGTGCCGGCGTAGGCCAGCACCTCGGATTGCAATTGGAGGCGGCGCGCGAGCAGCGTGTCATCGACGATCACCTGGCTGAGGAAACGCGCGGGATACGTGACGCTGAAGGCGTCGGTGTCGCTGTCCCCGCCGGTCACGGCGACCACGGTTTTGATCTCCTGTTGCGACATGGGCGCACCGGGATCGAGTTCCACGAAGCCGTCCACGGGCTGGCCCCCGGCGGTCACGCCGTCATGGACCACGAGCACTTTCTTGGTGGTGTCGAAGGTCACTTCACCATCCGCGCCGACGAAGGTCGTGTGCTGCGCGGTGGTGCCTCTACGGATGCGAACTTGTTTGGGCATAAATTGTTCAGCTTCTCAGCGTTTCAGGTTTTCAGCTTTTCAAGAGAGGGCCATGCGATCCTCGAACGCCGTCGCGGCCGTCAGGTCGCCAAAATCTTCGGTGAGGGTGGGCGCGGTGAGATCACCCCAGTCCTCGTCAGCGGAGCGCACGCATTGGAACACGTAGAACTCGCCGGACGGGTCGAGGCGCGAAGCCTGGACGTTGCGGCGCAAGCCAGTGGCGTTCTCGAGGAGATAATCGCCAGCAGTAGGCGCGGCGATGGCGGCGAGTTCAGCCGCGCGGATCAGCACGTTCTCCGTGCCAGGCACGACCGGCGCGAGACCGAGATATCCGCCGGAGACGATGTGTGCGCCGATGAACTGGCATGGGGCCAGCACCTCGTTGGTGACGGTCCAACCGGTCGCGGCGTTGAAGGCGGGCGGACGGTAGAACACGCCCGCGCGCACAATCGGGGGGCCGAGGCGGAACACGGCCGCGAGGGCGCGACGCGTCAGGGTGGGAAGGTTGAGGGGCATATCAGGTGCGAACGAGGCGCACGGCCCCGGTGTTGCGTTTGAGATAGTCGCCCAGCTTGGAAAGCATGGCTTGCGCGACATGCGGGATGACGGGGGCACGATCCTTCTTGTCGAAGGTCATGCGCAAGGTGCCAGTCAGCGTCATCGAGGCCAGCCCTTCGCCGTCAGGATCATCGGCGCGGTTCGCTTTGATCAGCTCACGAGCGGTTTCAATGGTCGCGTCGCGCAGGACCTTCGGCACGGCATTGCTGGCAAAGTATTCGTCATGCGGCGCGAGGACCGCGACGCTCGCCGAACGCAGCGCATCACCGTCGCGGGCGAAGTCACGCGGCCATTGCAGGGCTTGCGCGTCATGCGCCTTGAAGCCACGGAACTGATAGAACGCATCGATCAACCGCGTCGCCATGACGAGTGCGGCGGCTTTCGTCCCACTGCTCGCGCCGGTCCAATCCGTGGCATAAAGATGGCCCTCGTGATAGGCATCGCCTTCCGCGACATCCGCGTAGGCGTTGGCGTTCGCCAAGCCAGAACCGTCTTCTTTGATGAGCGTGAGGGCCATTATTTGCCTTCGCCTTTCGCGTCCGGTTCAAGCGGTGGGGAGATGATGCGCAAGCCGAGGCCGACCAGCGTCTGCTCGCCTTTCAGCGTGTCCGTGTGGTCAGGCCAGTCCACGAGTTGCGCGCCGGGGTAAGTGGTGAGCATGTCCTTCACGCCGGAGTAGTCATCATCCGGCACGAGGCCGGAACAGACGAAGTGCGTGGCCGGTTCTTCGCCCGTGGCCGAAAGCCGCGTGGTGAAAGTGCGCTCGCCGCCGTGTGGGTCGAAACGGGTTTTCGCTTCGCCGTTGGCGCGCAGGACTTCCGCCGCCGGAATGATAAGGATGACGCGCTTCATCGCAGGAGGTGGCGGGCGAGGAGATAGTTTTCGACGCGCTGCCGGTCCGCGACCGTGAGCGCGGCGTCATAAACCAGCACCTCGGCCATGTCGCCCAGCCAGCCATAGGTGTCGTTGCGCGAGCCGATGTAGAGATCGCCCACGGCGAGCGGCCCGGCGTCGGTGGCGGAATTTTGTTTCACGCCGTTGATGTGCAACTCCAACTTTTGCGTGGCGACCTCATAAGTGCCCGTCCAGACCTTCCACAAGCCGGTCAGCGCACTGAGGCCGTCCACTTGCATCAGCCCCGACGGCAGCATCCACTGCGCCCGGCCCCCGCCGTTGTTCTGACGCAGCTCGTTGAACTGATACTTGGTCACGACGGCCATGCGGTAGGCGGCCAAGGAAGTGGGACAGAGCACGGCGAAGATGCCGTGCCCATGCGTGCAGGTGAAGCCCGCGAGCGCGGTCTTGAACAGGGTGTCGTCAATGCCATCGAAGCGCAGCACGGGGCGGCCATTCAATTGCGCGGCCTTGAAGGTGGGCTGCTTCATGCCCGTGGCCTGGGCCACGTCATTGCCACTGCCGGAGAGGTCCGGCCACAATGCGACGGGTGTGTTGTCGGCCTGGGCCAGCGCGTCGGCTTTCAGCCAGACGCGCAGTCCGGGAATGGAGGCCGGATTGAAGCCGGTGGTGCGCCGATGCGCTTGCACCAGGACAGCGGGAAAGTTCGCGGGCACGCGATGACGCGCCCGCTCACGATGCGGCAGCAATTTGTAATGGGCGTGGCGCATGGGGTTGCATTTTCGGAACAGCGTGCTGCCGGTTTGTAACCGGCAGTTCTTCTCCCAGCGCCGGCGCGACCGGGGATGATTCAGGTGCAATGGAAGGGATGGGCGTTCCATCTGCCGGTGGCAAACCGGCAGCACTTGGCGGGGCCAGCGGGACGCTGGCGGCACGTTCTTCCGGCGGCAGCAACGGACGCCGCACGCGGCGGATGATGGGGAGCAATTGATTCATCTTCGTGTCCTTTGTGGTTCCACTAAATCGCGTTCGCCCCGATGGCGACTTGTTTCCAGTTCGTGCCGTCGGAGATGGCGAGACACGGCACGGAGCCGGTGCCACCGACGGAGAGGTGAATGATGCGACGCGGGAACTTCGCCGCCGTCACGCCAGCGGCCACCGCCGCCGCGACGTTGGTGAAGGTGGGGATTTGCAAATGCTCGCCGGAACGAAGCCGTTCCAAACTGCGCGGAATTTCTTTGCCCATAAGTTTCTTTCGTAGCAGCCGACGTGAGGAGGCTCTCGCTTCCAACGCAGGAGAGGTGAGCCTCCTTACGTCGGCTGCTCCAGGATTAGAGGTTGTGCGTCACGGCCACGATGCGGACGTTTTTGTTCTCCCAAACACGCGTCCAGTTGGCCGCTGTTTCCAGTTCCGCGTTGGTGGGCGAATCACCCGCAACCGAGGCCGAAGTGAACTTCACCCCGCGCGGATGCAGGACGTAGCGGCGGCGGTTGATCAGCACGGTGTCACTGTCCAGCGGCACGCGGGCGAGCTCGACACCTTCCGTGCCGAAGCCGCCTTGGAGCGGTGCGCTGTCGAGCTTGGCCGAACCTTTGGCAAACGCGCCCTGGCCGAACAGGTAGGTCGTATAGACCGTGCCATCCGTGGTGCCAGCGCGAGTGGGGAGGTTGTCATCGACGACGACGCGACGGCCTTGGAACGAACGCAGCATGGCCTTGCCTTCGCTGTCGGGAATGAAGTCGATGAGGTCGAGCTTGCGCAGCGCGGCTTCCGTCGCCGAGTGCATGGCCACGGCGGTCAGACGGTCGGCGCGGTCGCCGAGCTTCACGCAGGCATCGACGAAGGTGGCACCGTTCAAGCGCGTCGCCGAGGACTGAGCCACGATGGACTCGGAATGAATGGTCAGGAGATTGCCCGCCATGGAAGCGGCGGCGAACATGCCCTTGAGACAGGACACGATCAGACCTTCATCGGTGCGCGCCCAATACTCCGCGACCAAATCGACGATGGCCTGCATGGGATCATCGCCGGAGATGACCTTGGCGAGATGGTTCACGGACCAGACTTGCGCGTCATTGTGGATGCGCGCGATGTCCTGATCGGACGTGATCTTGTTGACCGTGAGTGAAGCGCTGTCGCTCAGGAGCTGCCGGGTCGCCGTCAGGTCTTTCCAAAACGGCATTTTGACTTCGCGCCCGCCGCCCGTCGCGATTTCGTCGAACTCCGGGGCGCTCTCGATGATGCCGCACTGGCCGAACGCGGCCAGTTCCGCCGTCCGCTCAATGGCGTATTTTTCAAACTCCGTGGGGATGATGATGTCCGCTACTGCTGTCTTGGCCATGTTGGGTTCTCCAGTTGTGACCCGTTACGCCGCAGCGCGAAGGCGCGCGGCGAGGTTCGGATCGGTTTTCTGCAATCGCATTTGCTCCGTCAGGTTCCAGGATTCCGGACGGAAGGGATTCTTCGCCGCGAGACCGCCGCCCCGGCCCGGTGGCAGTGCGCCCGCACCACCGGCACCCGCGTTGGATTCAAAGAGATGCGGGGCTTCGGACACTTGCGCATCCACCCACTCCTCCAAAGTCATCGGGCTCACGCCGTCCTTGCCCGCGCGAACCGTTTTGCCGTCAGCCTCGAAAGCCGTCGGCACGCCCTCGACGAGGCGAAACACGCCGCGCGCGCGGGCCGTAATGTCCGGCATGGCCGAAGCGCGCAGGCCGCGCTTGCTCGCGACCGTGATTACGCCCTGGTCGATCTGAATGGCGACCAGGCGCGCGTTGAGCGCATCGCGTTCCGTGGCGACGGCGGAAAGCTGCTTGTCGAAGTCGCCCTTGAGCGCCTTGGCCCGGTTCTCGAAAACCTTCTCGACTTCGCCGGCCTTGAGTTGTGCAGCCTCGTCGAGCTTCTGCTTTTCGGCGGCGAGCGCGCGAACCGCAGCGGGATCGATGCCGTCGAAGCGTTGCTTCAACTCATCGCGCTCCTTGGTCACGAGCGCGCTTGTGGTGCGCAGCTCATCAAGCTTTGCTTTCTCGACCGCGCCGTCCACGTCGAGGAGCCACGCGCCATCGCGCTCGGTGTAAAGGGACAGATGTTCCGCTGGAACTTCGTCCTTCGATTTGAATTTGAATTTCAGGGCCATAGATGTTCGCGTTTTTTTGCGCGCCCATCATTTAGCACGAGGTGTTCAGAAATTTTGCCGCCGGCCATTCCCACAGCCCGCGCGGGGCGAAGAGAGGCGAAAGGGAAAACATGAGGAGCGAAAAGGCGCGAAAGAAAATATTTCGCGAAAAGCTTGACCGCTTTTTTCTAGGCCACGGAAGGGCTGGTTTGCGTCCGGTGCTCCGCCGCGACCAGTGCGGCTTCCTCCCCGACGGTGCGGGCCTCCGGCAGCACTTCGCCCCGGCGGAACAAATCCGTCATGGTGTCGCGGCTGATCGCCCCGGCCTGCCAGGCGGCGACGATGGACTGAATCTCCTGCGCGGAAAGCCCCTTGGTGGTGAAGTCCGTATTCAATTCGAGGGTGACTTGCTCCGCCGTCACGGACTCGGGCGAGTCCTCGGTCGAGTTCCACCAATACGCCCAGCGCAACACATGGAAGATGGACTCACTCACGCTCAACGCGATGTTGCTCAGGATGCTGTGCTCCCCGGTCTGACGCAGTTCGATGGCGTCGGCGGTTTCGCCGACCTTCTTGTTGCTTTCGAGCAGGCGGGAACCGAGCACGGCCATCAATCGCTCATCGCGATCCATCGCCTTCTCAAAAGTGTTCAGTCCGTGGCCGGTGAATTCCAGATAGCCCGCCGTTGCGCCGGTCTGCTCTGTGACCCAGGCGGTGCTGGAGCCGATGCGCAGGCTGGCTGTCTTGTCGAAACCACTGACCCAGGCGGTGGGCAGCGCGGTGAAGTGGACGCCATGCTTGAAGTCGGCGTTGAGGCGGTAGTGATCGAGATTGACTGCAATCACGTCGGCCAGCGGCAGCTTGTCCACGGCGGGCCGCGAGTGGCGCGGGCCGTGAAAGACGAACGGCAACAGCGGAAGCGGCTGGCCGAGGCGCAGCGGGGTGCGGGTTTCGACGAGCTTCCATTCCGCCTTCCCGCGCTGGCGTTTCCCGCCACTCACGGCCTGTGGTCGCCAGATTTCGACGACGCACTGATGCTCTGACTTCTGGCCTCCGACCTCGGCTCTCTGGAGCCGCAGCACGCGAATCTGTTCACCGGCCTTCGTCTCGAAATCATCACCGCGTTCCAGCACGGCCCCGTTCGGTTCGTGCAGCACCACCAGGGTGGGGATGTTGCGGCCCTTGATGCGTTCCACGCGCCAGTTCAAAATGTTTTCCGCCGCGTAGGTGGACACATAGACGCGGTGCTCGGATTCGCTCTCCCAATCAATGAGCGTGCCAGCCCGCCCCACGGCGATGACTTCCACGAGGATGTCCTTGGCGTAGCCGGTCAGCGTGGTGCCGAGCATGTCCGCATCGTGATTGAACACCTTGAGCGCCCGGCCCAGCGCCGTGCTTTCCTCGGGCAGTTTGAGGAACGGCGTGCGCCGGAAAATCTGGCCGATGTAGCCATCAGCGGTGCGCGCGGTGGCGTTGAAGAAGGAGGCGCGGGCGCGGTAGCCCGCGTATTCGTCATCGCTCTGCGAATCGAGGCGCAGCAGATACTTCTCGCCCGCCGCCTTGACCGCATCCTCGCCCGCGATCACATCGCGGGCGCGCGACCAGGCGTTCAACATTTCGAGGTATTCAGGATGCAAAGAGTTCACCGGCATGGCGGGAGGTGTAGCATGGATTTTCGGCGTTCCGCCGGGACGAGCTGCGATGCGGCCCGTCACGGCCCCTCGGAACCGAAAGCCGACCCCTCATGGGCGAAAGCGAGCGGGTGAAAAAGAGTTTGACGCGGTTTCCCTACAGAAGGGGTAGGTGATGTTTTTTTCTGGGACTCCCAGGGGGTAAGGGGTGGGGAGTGTTGGTGTGGTTTTTTTGAAGGGAGGGAAGGCGGTGGTTTTTCTGGAGGGAAGGTGCGGTGGTTTTTTTGGCGGGGATCGTGCGGATGTTTTTTGTGCGGAGAATAGGCGGTGTTTTTTCTGTGGTTTTTTTGCGTG
>JAYVWQ010000023.1:0-7683 GCA_043785945.1 Akkermansia sp. | reverse complement strand
CGCGCGCGGAGCGACGCGCCCCACCATCAAAATAGCCGACTGCGTTTGCAGTTTGGGGTTTCCCCCTTTCAACCTCATTGCCTCGCCCGCGCACTCGGTGCAATCTCCGGTCATGCAAGCGAAGTCACCAACACGCCGTTCGTTCCTGAAAACCGCCGCCGCGAGCACGGCGCTCACGGGCGCACGATTCACACAGGCTGCGGAAAACGCCACCACTCTGCCCACGGTCACCCAGGGCCGCATCCGTCAGTCCGTGGTGCCGTGGTGCTTCAATCCCATGAAGCCGCGCGAGGTGATCGAGATGGCCGCGCTCTTGAAGATGTCGTCGGTGGAACTCATCAGCCCCGACCTGTGGCCAGTGTTGAAGGAGAAGGGCATGACCTGCGCCCTCGCCAGCAGCCACGGCTTCTCCAAGGGCTTCGCGCACCAGGAAGAACACGAGGAGTGCCTGCAAACACTGCGCAAGAACATCGACCTCGCCTCGAACGCGGGCGTGCCCAGCATCATCACTTTCTCCGGTTTTCGGCGCGGCCTCTCCACGGCGGAAGGCACGAAAAACATGATCGAAGGTTTGAAAAGAATTGCCGGCCACGCGGAGCAAAAAAGAGTCACGGTCTGTCTGGAGATGCTGAACTCGCGGGTGGACATGAGCATGAAGGGCCATCCCGATTACTTCTGCGACGACATCGACACTTCGGTGGCGATTTGCCAGCAGGTCGGCTCCGAGCGCGTGAAGGTGCTGTTCGATATTTACCATGTGCAGATCATGCAGGGCGACGTGATCGCGCGGCTGAAGAAACATGCGCCGTGGATCGGCCATTACCACACGGCGGGCGTGCCGGGCCGCAACGAAATCGACGACACGCAGGAGATTCAATACGCGCCCATCATGAAGGCCATTCTCGCCACGGGCTACCAGGGTTTCGTGGGCCAGGAATTCATTCCGCTGCGCGACAAGGCCACCTCGCTGGCCGAGGCCGTCCGCATTTGCGACGTGTGAGACTTGCGCGGTCGTGTTAGCACTTGGTCCGTGGACAAACGCGCGCTCATCAAAAAAATCGTCACCCAGCTCGGGGCCGAGCTGGAACTGCTTGTGAAAGCCGCGCGCGCGGCCCACGCCGAGGCCACGCACGAATCGAGCAAGGCCGAGAATAAATACGACACACGCGGCCTGGAAGCCTCCTACCTCGCCCACGGGCAGTCGAAGCAAGTCGCGGAGCTTGAGCAGTCCATTCAGGAATTCGAGGCGCTGCCCGTGCGCAAATTCTCGGCGGATGAAGCGATCAATCTGGGCGCGCTGGTGGAATTAACATCCAAGACGGAAAGTGCGTTCTACTTCCTCGGCCCCCGCGCCGGCGGCACCGAAGTGGTGCAGGGCCAGAAGGAGATTCTCGTCATCACGCCCGCCTCGCCACTCGGGCAGCAACTGGTCGGGCGCAAACAAGGGGAGAAGGTGAAACTCCAGTTGGGCGGAACAAAGACCGAGTCCAGCATCGCGGCGGTGCATTAAGCCGGCAGCAACCGAAAGAATTTTCATGGCCAAACCTGAATCCATCCAGCTCTCGCGCGACGTCTTCATCCCGATCCTGTACGAGGATCGCGCCATCATGGCCATCGACAAGCCGCCGGGCTGGATGCTCGTGCCCGTTTCCTGGCAGCGCACCGACCGCAACCTCCAGGCTGCGCTCATCTCCTCCATCGCGGAGGGGCATTACTGGGCGCGCTCCCGACAGATCAAATTCCTCAAATACATCCACCGCCTCGACGCTGAGACCTCCGGCATCCTGCTCTTCGCGAAAAGTCCCGGCGCGATGAACACCTACGGCGAACTGTTCGAGACCCGGCGCATGGAGAAAATTTACCTGGCCGTGACCGCACAGGCCCCGAAGCAGATTGCGTGGAATTGCAAAATCTGCCTCAGCCCCGACCCGCAGCAGATTGGCCGCGTCGTCCCCGACCCGGACGGCAAGGCGGCGGAGACGGATTTCCGCGTCGTGGCGAGCACGAACAACCGGCACCTGATCGAGGCGCGGCCTTTTACCGGGCGCACCCATCAGATTCGCGTCCACCTCGCGCAGTCGGGCTGCCCCATCGTGGGCGATGAGATGTATGGCGGGGCGGAAGGCCAGATGGCCCTGCGCGCGGTGGGGCTGGCCTACAAAGATCCGTTCAATGGCAAGCCCGTCGTCATCCGCGCGCCCCTCGGGGAATTCCTGTCCACCAACCGCTTGTCGGCCGGCTCGTACCAAGTGGAGTTCCAATCCCTGCCGCCGCGCAGCAAGCCGGTTCCCAAGAACGGGCCGCCTCTTTGATCCAGCCAGTAGAAACAGGAGCAACACCCTTCCTAGGCAATGCAAGCGCCTCATAGGGGGGATTTCAAACTTGCTTTCAAGGGTGTGTACTGGCACATTTTTCCACTTATGAAAAAGCTCCTTCTTCTAATATCAATGACAGCGGTCTGCCTGAATCCTGCCGGGGCGGCCATTCCTGTCGGACCCGCTGGCAGCGGTGTGATTGACTTCAATACGATGAATTCGCTGGCGGCGAACGAGTTCGCGACGGCCGTGCTGCCAGGCAGCGGTGCCACCTACACCACGGGGGCGGGACTCCAGACCGGCATGAACACCTTGGCGGCGGGCAGCATCGTGACGGTTTTGCCCCAGAGCGGCACTGTCCCACCGTCGACGAGCAGCCTGGGCTTTCGGCAGAACACCAACGCGACCGCGTTTTACATCCAATCACGTCCGACCACGGCGTTGACCAACGCAGCCAACGTCCTCCTCGCCACTTTGCAGAACACCAGCGGCGGCAATATCGCGACCATGACCGTCGTCTACGATTTTGCGATACAAACCGTGAACACAGGCGATGAAGCGCGTGGTTTACAAGTTATGTATAGCCTGACCGGCGCGGCCGGAAGCTGGCAGCCGATTCCCGCCCTGTCGGATAACCTCGCGGTCGGATCCCAATCTGCCGTGGTGAACGTGGGTACGTGGGCCAACAACGCCACGCTCTACTTGCTTTGGGCGGATGACAATTCCGGCGTGGGCGGCACGGACGAGAGCTACAGCATTGATAACTTCTCTGTCACGCCGGGCGGTGCGGTCACGGAATCCATCGCCATCACCAGCCCGACGAACAGCGCCTCGTTCTCGCAGGGAGCCAACATCACCATCAATGCCAACGCCACGATGGTCGGCACCATCAGCGGGGTGGGCTTCTATCATGACGGTATTTTGATCGGCAACGACGCGAGCGCCCCCTACAGCGCCATCTACAGCAATGCCACTCTGGGCGCACACACGCTCACTGCCGTTGCCACGGACAACACCCATTCCATCACCTCCTCCATCGTGAACATCACGATCAACCCGAACGCCCAGCCCACCGTCACCATTACCAACCCGATCAACGGCAGCAACTATTTCGTCGGCGTCACCGTCACCAACATTTCAGCCAGTGCGTCTGACACGGACGGCACCGTCTCCCGCGTGGAATTCTATCTCGACGGCGCACTCTGGAGCACCGATACGACCAGCCCCTACTCCTTTGACCTTTGCGACATCACGGCCGGAAGCCACACCATCGCGGCGGTCGCCGTGGACAATGGCAACGGACGCAGCCTCACGAACAGCATCTCCATCGTGGCCACCAACCCGCCTGGCATCACCGTCATCGTGGCCAATGGCTCCAGTTGGAAGTATCTCGACAACGGCACCGACCAAGGCACCGCTTGGGTCGCCCCCCTCTTCAACGACATCGGTTGGAGTAACGGCGTGGGCGAACTGGGTTATGGCGATGCGCCCGGACGGCCCGAGCGCACCACCGTCAGCTTCGGCCCTGAAACCACGAACAAGTATGCCACCACTTACTTCCGCAAATCCTTCACCGTCAGCAATCCGTCAGACTATGCGAGCCTGAATTTGGAGGTGCTGGCGGACGATCATTTCATCGTCTATCTCAACGGGGTCGAAATCTTCCGCGATATGACCAACGCGGTCGTCACCTACACCACCGTGGGCGGCGGAGCGGTGGGCCATGACGGTACAGTCTATGTGAACACCAACCTGGCTGCGTCCGTGTTGCTCGCCGGAAACAACGTCGTCGCCGTGGAAATTCATCAGGACAGCGTCGGTTCCTCCGACATCAGCTTCGATTTGATGCTCTGGGGCAACACCGGCGGCGGGCCGAGCCTTAAGATCACCCCGATCAACGCCAGCCAGTCGGACATCTCCTGGCCGTTTCCTTCCACGGGCTACGTCCTTGAATTCAAGAATGACTTGAACGACTCAACGTGGCTCCCCGATACGTCGCTCGACGTCCCGTCCGGCGGCTTCCACCACGTCACCGTGAACACGACCTCCTCGAAGAGGTTCTGGCGCTTGCGCAAGTAAAAGCCTTCTCGCTTGGGAAACCCAAGCCCGCAAAATCCCCGGTCGCGAAAGTGGCCGGGGATTTTTATTTTCTTCTACCAACGTGCGCGGGCCTCCGGGCACGACTTAATTCGGAAGGGGGGCAATTTTCACATCGCAGAACCACTCCCGGCTTGTTTTTCCGGACGCATGTCGGGCATCTTCCGTCCATCCAATGCGCAAACTCTTTTGCATCCTCACACTGACAGCGGGGGTTTTGAATCCGACCGAAGCCGCTATTTCCATCGGAACCGGCGGCAGCGGCATGATCAATTTTGGCATCCGCCCACCGGCTAGCGAGTGGGCCACCAAATCCATTCCCGGCCTGGATGTTTCTTTCGCCAGTCCGTCCGACCTCGATCACGCCGTGCAGACCAACGCCAGCGCCGTCTCCATCAACACCCAATTGCTCGACGCCTCGGGGGCCAATCCGCCGGGGCAGAACCCGCTCGCCGCCTGGACTTCGGGCAGTTCTTCCAATCTCTGGACCCGCCCCACCGCCAACGGCGCGACGCTGCTCATGGCCACGCTGCAAAACGACACGGGCGGAGAGAAGAACGTCCTGCAAATCACCTACACGCTCGGCCAGAGCGGCGGCACTCCACCGGAGCAGGCTTCCGCGCATCAGGTTTATTACAGCCTCACCGGCGCGGTGGGCAGTTGGGTCAACATCCCCGCGCTTTCCGGCGGCGGTCCCGGTGCCCGGAGTGCCAGTGTGAATCTCGCGGGCGATTGGCCGAATGGAGCCACGCTCTACGTCCTCTGGGCCGACGACAACGCGACCGGCGGCGTGGATCGCGGCCATTCGATTGACACCGTCTCCTTCCTCGCCAGAAAACTCGCCGTCCGTCCTCCGCCCGTCCTGACCATCGGCCCGATTGACGCGACGCACGCGGAAATTAAGTGGCCCGCGTCCGCCTCCACCTACGTGCTAGAGAGCGCCCCCGGCCTCGGTGGCACCAACACTTGGACCACTCTCGGCGCAGCGGGACAGTATCCTTCCAGCAGCGGATTTTTCCGCACCAACTTCACAACTACAGGTGCTTTGAAATTCTTCCGGCTGCGCCAACCCTGAGCCTCCGAATGTTCAGATTTCCTTCGCCCCCGCCACGCCGGCGTTAGTCCGAGCGCCTCTTGGAATTATCACTGTTCCAAAGCGCCGCTGAAGCGACGGCACTCCAAACGCTCCGCGCGTGACGAGGCTTGGACGGGTGATCCCCAGCACCCGGAGCGCGGACGTCTCGTCCGCGCGTCGCACTGCGTGGTCTTTGAAACACGCGGGCGAGACGCCCGCGCTCCGGGCCGAGTTCGGACAGGCTTTTGTCCACACAACCTTTTGTTCGCTTGCACTCCGCTCTGCCGCCCCCAAACACTTCGCGCCCATGTCGCAGATGCTGAAATCGTCCGGGGCCACGGCCATCGCCACGATGTTGAGCCGCGTGCTCGGACTGGTGCGAGTGATGGTCTATGCGCAATTCATGGGCACCACCTGGGTGGCCGGCGCGTTCGTGCTGGCGTTCCAGATTCCCAATCTTTTCCGCCGTCTCCTCGGCGAGGGCGCGCTCACCGCCGCCTTCATTCCCATCTTCAAGCAGAAGGAAAAACAAGAAGGCGAGGAAGCCATGTGGCACTCGGCCAACGCCGTCATCTCTGGCCTGATCATCGCCGCCAGCGTCATCGTGCTGGCCGGGATTCTCGGACTCTCCGTGGCCTTGGGGGTGATTCACTTCGAGAAGGCCAGCACCATCCTGATGCTGCAACTGCTGCGCATCATGTTCCCTTACCTGCTGCTCGTCTGCCTCGCGGCAGTGTGCATGGGCATGTTGAACGCGCGCGGCCACTTCTTCATCCCGGCCCTCGGCGCGGCCATCCTGAACGTGGTCATGATCGCGTCGGTGTACTTTATCGCCCCGCTGATGGGGACCAAACCGGAAGAACGCATCTTCGGCCTCGCCCTCGGGGTGTTGATCGCCGGCGTGGCCCAGGCGGCTTTTCAGATGCCCCTGCTCTGGCGGGATGGCTTCCGCTTTCGCTGGGTGCGGCCGTGGAGTGACGCCACGGTGCGGCAAGTCGTGAAGCAGATGCTCCCCGGCACGATTGGCGTCGCGGCCTTCCAAATCAATGTGATGCTGGCCAGCGGTTTCACTTACTTCGGGGTCGATCCGGCCATTGTCGCCGCCTTCGACTACGCGGTGCGCCTCATGGAACTGCCGCAGGGCGTGTTCGGCGTCTCACTCGCCATGTATCTCCTGCCCACGCTCGCTGGTCTGGCGGCGGAGAAAAAATTTCCCGAGTTCCGCACCACCCTGCGCGACGGCATGGGTTACCTGCTCTTCATCAACCTGCTCGCCACCGTCCTGCTCGTGTTGCTGGCCGAGCCGATGATCCGCCTGCTCTTTGAACATCAGCACGGCGAATTCGACAGCGACTCCACGCGCCGCACCAGCATCGCCCTCATGGCCCTCGCTCCCGGCCTGCTCGCGTTTTCCAGCGTGAACATCCTGGCCCGCGCCTTCTACGCACTGGGCGACGTGCGCACTCCGATGAAAATTTCCGTCTTCTGCCTCGTGCTCAATGTCGTGCTCACCCTGCCCCTCGTCTGGTTCCTGCGTGAAGCCGGCCTGGGCATCGCCAACAGCTCGACGGGTCTGCTCAACGCCGGACTGCTCGCCTTCGCCCTGCGCAAGAAACTGGCCCGCCTCGACTGGCAGGAGTTGAAGACAATGCTCATCCGGCTGCTCGCCTGCGCCGCCTGCGCCGCCGTCGCCGCCGCCGCCACTCTATATCTGTGGGACCGTTACCACCGCCCCAGCGACTTCTGGTTTCAACTCGGCGCGGTCTTCGTCCCCATGACCAGCGCGACGCTAATCTATTTCCTCAGCGCCTTCCTCCTGAAAATTCCCTTCGCCCACGACTGCATCGGCCTGCTGCGGAGACGGTTTCGGATTTGAGACGATGAACTTCTGGCCACTCTGCCCTACGAAAAGCGCAGCCATGAACTGAACCGCGTTACCATCGCGCAGGTGGATGGCTTGCTGCGCGCGGGCCTGCAAATCCCGATGCTCGAGACCGTGGAAGACATGGTTTATCCGACCGAGGATTTCTTCGACACCGAGTATCACTTGAATCTAAAGGGCAAATTGAAGCGTTCCGAAAAAGTCGCGGCGAGCCTCGCCCAAGCTCTGGGCCAGGTTCCAGTCCCTCCAACGAAGGCTCCGTAGCGGGCGGTGGCGGGTCAGGCTTCCAGCCTGACGGTTCGGGCGGCATCACG
>JAYVWQ010000022.1:0-3853 GCA_043785945.1 Akkermansia sp. | reverse complement strand
TGCAGGTCCACGTTGGTCGCGTTGTTTTGTCCGGTTTCATTGTCCGCCCAGACCAGCAGGTAGCCATGTGCCGGGATGGTGTAGCCGGGCGGAATCTCGAACTTGAACTTATTGGTCAGCGTGTCGGTGAGGTAATAACCGCCGAGACTCACGCTGTTGCTGCCGGGGTTGTGCAGCTCGATCCAGTCCTCGTAATTCGAGTCCGCCGGATCGGCCAGCGAGCCTACGTTGTCGGCCATCCACTCGTTGATGAAGACGACGACCGGCGGGAGCGTGCCATTGTTCGTGGCGCTGGGCGTGACGAAATAAAACTCCTGCCGGGCGAAGGGTTGTCCATCGGGGAACGAGCCATACGAGTGATCGATTCCGGCGAGGTAGTTCAGATAATCCACCACGCGTGGCTGGCCGCTGACCAACCGCGAGAGCGCAATGGAACCGGAGCCGGAGGGGAGGCGGAAGGTGGTGTGTAGCTCGGAGTTGCTGGTCTGCGCGGGCTGGCCGTCGCAGTAAATGATTTTGAACTGGCCGGGGTCGATGGTCTGCCCGGCGGGGAAAGCCCAGTTGGTCAGGTTCGTGTAGGTGAAGGAGAGATACAGCCCGTTGAGCGAGACGACGTTGGTCCCGGCGTTGTAGATCTCGACCCACGGTTCGCGCTCGCCGTAGCTGTCCTGGAGTCCGCTGAGATTGTCCGCCTGCACCTCGTTGAGCCAGAGCGTGGGGAAGGCGGGCTGGACGTTGGTGCCAGTGTTGACCGTGCCCGGGGTGAGCGAATTGGTGCCCGGACTGAGGAGCGTGGGCGGCGTGTAGTTGGTGGGCGTGGTGAAGATGTTGATGTTGGTCGCTCCCGAGGCGCGGGCCGGATCGGCGGTCAGGCCGGGGCCGTTGAACAGGCGGGCGAAGAGATTCGTCGCCGAGTTGGTGGCCCAATACCAGAAACTCAAGGTGTGGACGGCGTTGGTCAGCGGGGGCGGAGTGAGAAACTGGTAGATGATTCTATTGAAGGTGGGCTGGGTCACCGCCCCCACACTGGTCCCGATAATCTTCATCGCGCCCGCGCCCGCATGCACGAGGTCGCCCACGATGAGGGTGTTGGTGTAATTGGTGCCGAAGATCCAGCCGTTGGTGATGCTGGTTCCGTTGGTGGCGAGATAGGTGCCGTTGGTGAAGGGAGCTTCAAAGTCGCCATTGACCAGATAGTTCGTGCCCACCCCCGCCACGGAGCCGGGCACGATGGCAAAGTCATCCAAGATCGCACTGCCGGGTTCGCCGAGGTAGAGCACGAAGCGCATCAAGTTAGTCACGCCGCTCGGCGTCGTCCCGGTGGCGCTGACGAAGCGCCACCCGTCCCGCACGCCCATGGGCGTGGAAACGGCGGGCGAATAAACGGCCGCGCTGGCCACGGCCCACCAGTTGCCCACCCGGCTGTTGTCCTGGCTGGGGTCCATCAATTGCACGGAGGAGCCGGTGCCCTGCGCCGCCGCCGGCCACGGACGCACGCCTTCATAACGCACCCGATCGATGATCACGTCGGTGGCGGCGGTCAGGCCGGGCTTGACCAAGGCGAGCGTCTCGCCGCCGGACTGCAAATTCCCGTTGAAGACGAGGCCGGGAACTATGTTGGTTCCGTAGGCCGTGGCAAAGGCCGCAAGGTCCTTGGCCAGCAGCAAATAACTGCGCGGCAGGATGAGCGTGCCTTCGGGGAAAATGAAGTCGAGTCCATCGAGCCGCCAGCCCGAGAGATCGAAGCTGACCGTGGCCGAGGTGTTGAACAGCTCCACGTATTCCGCATCCGGCACCAGCGGGTCGAACATGATCTCGTTGATGACCAGATGATTCTGAGGCGGTGCGGCTGGGGCGGTGACATTGATCGCGATGGTGTCGATGGAGTTGCTCACGGCCGCACCGAACGAATCGTAGCCGATGACGGTGAGGGCGTTCGTGCCGGAGGGCAGGGCCACGCGCAGCGTCCAGTTGGTCAGCGTCGTCCAAGTGACGTGGTAGGCAATGCCGTTGACCTCGATGCTCGCGACCTCGAAGGGCGCGCGCCCGTTGAGCGTGACGAGGTTGTTGGCCGAAGAAAAGTCCACGCCCCCGTTGTTCTGAATTTCAAAGGGCGAAGTGTTGTTGGCCGCGACCACGCCGAGGATATAGGTCCGGCGCGCGGCGATGAAGTCCTTGATCCCCTGCGGACTGCCCACGGCCGCCCCGCCGGCGGTCAGCCCGTTGTAGCGTGCATCGAGAATGGGATTGGAGCGCGCGGCGGTCATGAAGGTGTTGGCCGCTGCGATGAGCGTCTGCCAGTAGATGCGGGTGAAGGGCGGATGATCGTTGCGCGGGCCGTGCTCGGCCCCGCCGATGCCGAAGAGATTGCCATCGGTGGGCGAGCCGCCGAAGGCGAAGTCCACGTCCCAGAGGAGGAGCTTCCACTTGGCCCGCTCCGGCTTGTAGGCGAAGGCGTTCTGGCCGCCGCCATAGGAGAAGCTGTCCCCGTTGTTATAGAGATGCTGGGTGACGTGAATCTTATACCACTCGGCCACATCGATCCCATTGGTCAGGGTCGAGGTGTAAGCATCACTGCCGATGGCGGCCGTCGTTTGGACCGTGTTCACCAGCGCAAAGATGTTGGTGTAGTTGTTGAGATCGGATGGATTGCTCGCGCGGCGCGGCCACGTCTGACGATAGCGCGGAATGTGGAAGGCCCCGCCCGTGGTCGTGTAGCGGTTCAGGTCCGCGCCCGCCGCCGTGTAGCCGGATTCATTGGCCCCGCTGGCCGTGTCGCCAAATTCAAAGCCGAGTTGGATCTTGTGCAGCTCGCCGTCAGGGTCATCGGGAAACCACTGGTCGATGAAGTCGCTGTTCGGCTGCTGCGCGTCCAGGAAGACCTGGTCGCGGCGCTGGCCGTTGGCAAAGACGAAGACGTGGCGGTTGAAGAGAAAGGGCGCTCCAAACTGCCCGCCAAACCAGTAACCGTGCGCTTCCGCTTGGGCCGATCCGTCCCCGCCGCCGTTGCCGGGGCGGAAGAGGTTGATGTCATTCTCCCCGAGCAGCCGGTCGTCATCCGGGAAGCCCATGTCGTAATCACAACTGTTGCCGACCGGCGAATTGTAGCTCGGCGAATGATAGGGGCTGCCGTGGAACCAGGCGCCCGCGTTATAGACGACGCGGTTCGTGCCGTAGGCGAAGGTCACATCCTTGGGCCGGTTGCTCATCTTCTCCTCGTTGCTCCACTCGGCCACCGTGGCCTGGCTCATCCAAAAACGGTAAGTGCCGAGCGTGCCGGGCAGGATGTTGTCGCCCCACATGACGAAACATTCCCGCACCGGCGCGTCGTTCGGGAACTTGGTGGCCAGCGTGGGGCTGAGCTTGTCCGCCGCCTGAATGTGGAAGGCCGCGATGACGCCGGAAACCTGCGCCGGCAGCACCGCGCTGTAGAGTCCCGCGCCGTTGTTGGTCATGGCCAGGCCGATGAAGTTCGTGGACGGATCGATGCGGTAATTCAGCAGCAGCGAGGAAAGCCCGTCCACATCCTGCACGCGCGCCGTCACTAGGACCTGCTGGCTCGCGGCGGGCAGAACGGGCCAGTGCGCCACGTCCGTGATGGCCGGGCCGACGTTGGTCGTGACCGTGGAATTGGCCGCGCCCGGCGTGCCCAGATTGCTGGCCGTCAGCGTGAAGCCCGGCACCTCGTGGTAATTGCCCCGCAGCCGGAGCAGGATGTTCGGATTGCCCTTGAGCCAGCGCACCTTGGCTCGAAGTGTCACGTTGACCGTGCCGCCCGGGAGAGTGAAAGGCAGTTGCGTGCGCACGCGGTTCGCGCCCGTGTCACCGCGGCCTCCGGCGCGCAGATGCAGCG
>JAYVWQ010000021.1:0-4018 GCA_043785945.1 Akkermansia sp. | reverse complement strand
GTCCCGCCATCAAACGCCTGAATGTGCCCGTTGGCGCGGAACAATATGCCGAAGTGGGGTGTGCCGCTGACCACGAAGGTGTTGCGGTCAGCCTGCGCTGATCCAATCGTGACGGCACCCCAGTTATCCAGGGTGTTGTTGTGGCTGTTCGGGTCCAGCTCGAAGCTCATTTTCAATCCGCCGGCCGAGAGCGCGTTGTTAAAATTCCGGTCGAGCGCGGCATTGCTGCCGAAAGCGCAGAGCAAGACGTTGCCGCCATCGTGCGGTTCGCCGCCGTTACCCACCTGGCAGTTGCCGCCCGGACTCAGGGTGTAGGTTGTGGGCGCCACCGTGCCGGTCTGGCGTCCGGCGAGGTTGTAGTTCAGATCCAATGTGTTCGGAGTGCCGGTGCCGGTGAAGTTGTCCGTGAGCAGGACCGGGTTCAGCTTGTAATTGCTGAAGCCATAAGTGTGGATCGAGTTGCCCTCGATCGGCGTGTAAGTGAGCGTGACCGAAGTGCCCGTCGCAATGTAGCGGTAGATGAACCGGATGCCGTTGTTGTCGCCAAAATGATCCTGGTTCACAGTCAGGCGGTCATTGCCCACATTGAATGTCGCGGCGCGAGTGCCGTTCTCCCAGCCCACCGAGTAAATCGTCGCCACATATTCCGCGCCGGGAATCAGCCCATCGATGGTGATGGTGGCGGGAAATCCGTTGTAAAGAAAATCGCTGGCCAACTGCAGGCTCCCGCCAGTCACGTTGTTACCGTCGCCATTGAACACGGCCCCCAGACCAGTGGTGGAGAAGGTCGGCCCCGAAGGATCGCCGCCGCTCACCCCGGTGAACAGGACGCCATTGATCGTGGTGTTGACCGCGCTGCCGAAGCTGTAGGCATGGGTGTAGGTCTCGGTGCCATCGACACCCGAGCTGGCGTCGTTGTTCCACGCGGCGTAGGACCAGCCGCTGTTCCGCAGCGCGATACTGAAGTCATCAAGCACGACCGTATTGTCGCCACCTGAATCGCTGCGCAGGGTCATGGTCGGCGACGTGGTGGCGGCGGTGAAATCAAAGGCGAAATACTTGTAGGCATTGGCCCCGCCCACCGAGGTGACGGCGGTGTTGATGATGTTATTGGCGTCGATATCCACCTTCAGCGCCGGTGTGTTGCCGCCGCGCGCGTTGACCCGGAAATTCACCTTGTAAGTTCGCCCGACGGTCAGGCCAGAGATGACGGTGCTCAAGGACGCACTCGCACCATTCTGAATGAACGCGACCTGGCTGCCGTTGGGGATGGCGCCGTTGTCCGCGAACGGACTGCCGCCTGCGGGATTCAATCCCGCACCGCCGCTGGCCGTCCAGCCGGTGATCGGGCCGTTGCCAGCCTGGCTGTAATACCCCGGGAACGCGGTGAACGTATCCGCTTCAAAGCTGGGATTGGTGATCGTTTGGGCGAGGGAGGAACTGGCGCAGGCGCAAAAGGCCAGCGCAACGATTACGATTCGAGTAACGCACATTCTCATAAGTTTTCCGGACACGTTTTGAAGGGCGGAAAAAACCCAATCACGTTCTCCGTAACGCGACCGAGGTGTTTGACGCCGCTTCGGTTCAGGTTTGGTGCGCGAAGGTTTTCAGAAGCGTGACGAACAAGCAAGCCGAAACCCGAACCGCCCGGGGATTTCTGTTGCACGCTGGGGCCCAAAGGGCGGGCCAAGCGACGCGGCTCTCAACATCACGGCCAGGTCAGTCTGTAGAAGCGCGCCGGGGTGGCGGGCGAGATGGGGAGAATGAATTGCAGGGAACCGCCCGCACCAGCGGGTTGCACGGCGACAGAAATCCAGTCCGTCAGGTTCGTAGAAGTTTCCAAGGTGTAGGGCACGCCCGTCGTTCCCGAAGAACTTAACCGCACATTTTCCGCATCGATCTGGACGAGGCCGTCGAGCCGCGGCGCGATCACTCGATCGGCCACCGTGATGTCGTCGAGGCGAAGCTGGGCGCGCGCGCCGCTGCCGCCGCCGACGTAATAGTATTTCCAACGCAACTGCACATACGGCTGGTCCCACGTTTCCGACGGCAGCGTGACTGGCCCGACGGTTTGCGCATGACCGGAGATCGCGTGGCGCACGTATTCCGAAGGCTGCCCGCCCGCGCCGGTGAGGTCGGTGAAAAGATTGGAACTGCCCACGCGATACTGGAGACGGATGGCGTAAGGGCGGGTGTTCGCCGTCACGGTGCCGCCACGCCACGCAATTTGGATGTTCGTCCGCCCAGTGGTCTTGAGCGCCAGCACAGCCGCGCCGACGTAGCCGCCGCCGTCGAACTGCGGATCGGTCGTGTTCAGAAACGCGATGCCGTCCTCGCCCAGCGCATTGATGCGGCTGCGGCTCGTGCGGTCATAAGGCAGCGTCCAGTGGTTGGTGAACTCGATGGCGAGTCCCGGATCGGGCGCGGCGTTGGTCGCGGTCTGGAGGAACAGCATGTTCGGCGGATAGGTGCCGGCGGCGGAGTTCGTCCCCCAGCGCATGAGGACATACGGGCCGGTCGCGAGGTCGTGCGGCGCGGGCACGGGCGGATTGGTCACGGGGACGGACTCGAAGTTCGCGGTGAGCGCGAGGTTGCCGGACAGGATCAACGTGTTCGAAGTGTTGGTGGACGGCGGGCCGAAGAGTCCCGTCCAGTTTTTGAACCGATAGCCACTGAATGTTTCGGCGGAAAAGGCCACCGGGTTGTCGCGAAAATAAACGCCGCTCCACGGCGCGTTCGTCGGCGCGTTGATCGTCAACGTGCTCCAGTGGATGACGCCGGCGTTCGGGTCATTCACGCGCAGCGTCACGGTCGGCTGCCCGCGCAGGCCGAATTGATTCGTGATTTGCTGGCGGGCAAAGATCGCGCGATTGGTCGCGAATTGATGGAGCCGCGCGACGTTGTTCGTCCACGTCGGCCAGTCGGCGGGCGCGCGCCAGCGGGCGCAGTGCTCGCTCATCTCGGGGGAAATCTCCGCGGCCATGCGGGCGATGATGCCGGTCATGCGCGGCGCGGAGAGCGTGCTGTTCATCAGGTCAGCGAAGCGATTGATGAACGCGCGCTTGAAGTCGGCGTTCGTCAGCAGCGCCCGCAGTTGGAAGGTGATCGGCGGCGCGTTGTGATCGTTGCCCGGCTGGTAATTAGTCCAAGGCCCGGCTGGCTCGAGATTGTAGGCGAGCATGTCAAAGGTCCAGGGCGCGGCGAGCGGTTGCTGCCAGAAGCCGCCGTAGCCGACGTCCTGATCGAAGATGATCCAACGCCAGCGCCCGGTGTCGGTGTGAGGACGCCAGAGGCGATGATTGCCGATGTCCCAACGGCAATAGAACGTCTCGCTCGCCTTGTAGTTGATGTAGTCATCCACTTCCATCTGCGACTGCACCCACGCATAGTTCGACGCGACGGCGAGGTTGTTCGTCGTCATGAAGGCGATAAGGTTATTGAAACGCGTGGCGTCGCCATTTTGGGCCGAGGCGCTCGGCGCGTAACCCTCGATGTAATCCACGGCGTTCTTGTCCACGCTCGCGGGGTAGTGGGTGGCGAAATAATTTTCGTCGAAGGCTTCCTGCAAATTGTGAATGCCCCAGTACTCGCCATTGATGAAAAGGATCGCGGGGCGATACGCCTGCATGTCCATGCCGGTCTCGCGCATCAGATTCTGCATCAGCCCGTCGCGCATCATGGTGAGGTAATGGTCGTGGGCGCTGGGGCGCAGGAGCAGGCGGTAGAACTTGTCGATGTTCAGGTCGGGGAAGATGCGATACGCGAACGGCCCGGTGCCTTTCTGATTGAGCGGATGGAGCCGGAGCGATTTGACGGGGAAGCCGAAGCTCGTGTTGCCGTGCATGCGCACGCCGCTTTCCTGATCGATGACGCGCAGGCCGTTCGTCTCGAAGAACTCGACGTTGCACGGACGTTCCCACGCGTCGCCACTTTGCGCGTAATTGCAGCCCGGCGCATTCCCGCAAACGTAGAGGCCGATGTCCGGATCGAAAAAATTCGCGCGGTCGCTGGTCAGCGA
>JAYVWQ010000020.1:0-9057 GCA_043785945.1 Akkermansia sp. | reverse complement strand
TCCGCGAGCACTTCGTTGATCACGACCGCGCCACCGGGCGCGATGTTCAGGCACGCATTCGGAGCACCGGGCGTGGGCAGGCCCAGGGTCGCCCACGAGACGCCGCCGTTCGGGCAGCGGCCCTGCGCGATGTCCGGCTGTTGCG
Source organism: Akkermansia sp. (assembly GCA_043785945.1). Lineage (GTDB taxonomy): Bacteria > Verrucomicrobiota > Verrucomicrobiia > Limisphaerales > SIBH01 > JANNGC01. The sequence continues at coordinate 8,912 of JAYVWQ010000020.1, read as the reverse complement.
AACTGTAGATCACGCAGTCGATCACTTTGAGCGTCTCGTCGAACAAACCAATCTCGCCCTGCTCCAGCGCGAGGCTGAAGTTCAGGTGATCCCCGCCATTGCCATTGCCGTTGGCCGTGAAGGCGCGGAATTCGCCCGCGCCGATAAAGGTGAGCGCGTCGAGAGGATTCAGCGCCGGATCACCGAGCAGATTGTCGGTGAAATACAAACCGCCCAGCGCGACGGGGAGGACGTTCGGATTGTAAAGCTCCACAAAATCTTCCTGCCCCTGGCTGTCGGCCAGCCATTCGTTGATGCGCAGGTTCTGCGGACTGCCGAGCGGTTGCACGACATTGGCCGCGCCGAAGCTCGGCTGCGCCAGCTTCCAGTCGCCGACATTGCCGAAGCGCCCGATGGACAAATCAGAGAGCTGCTGACCGAACTGCACCGAGTCGAGTTCCAAGCCACCGTTGGCCACCGCCGCGAAGAGATGCACGGAGTCGCCCGAGCCGTTGAGGTTGAAGCCGAGGTGAATGCCCGGCGTGGCGTCGGGGTTGTTGGCATAGACCACGAGGTTCGAGCCGGGCGCGAGCAGCGTGCCGCCGGGGAAGGTGTATTTGCTCGGCTGCTGCCGGTCATTCGAGAGCCGCAATCCGCCGAGGTCCAGCGTGGTCGCGCCTTCGTTGTAAAGCTCAATGACGTCCGGGAACGTGCCGTTGTGATTGAGCACGGTGTCGTTGCGCGCGAGCACTTCATTCAAGCGCACCGCCGGCCAGGTGTTGTTGACCACCCACGAAACGAGGGTCGGGGCGCTGGCCAGTTGCCAGACGCCGTTCGTGCCCCGGGCCAGCACGCGCACGGTGTTCGTGCCGTTGCCCAGCGCGGCGAGCGTGATGGGCGTGGCCAGCGGCGTCTCCGCCGAGTAAGCGCCGCCGTTCAGGCTGAACTGATACGAGGCTCCGTCCGCCGCGCTGACTGTGAGCGTGGCCGCCGTGATCGGCGTGGGCGAACGCGGCACGCCAGTGACCAGGGCGGTCGGGCCGTTCGAGTAGGTGATGGGCGGCAAGATGCCGAGCACGAAACTGCGGCGCGAATCCATCCAGGTCTTGATGTTCCCAATCGTGCCGACGGGGACGTAGCCGCCGAGCGCCTCGTCCACGGTGGCGTTGAAGTTCGACTGGCTGAACGGCCCGGTGAGAATGTCGGAGAGCGCCTTGTAATAAACCGGTTGGAAGTCAGGCCAGTTCAGAAAGCGACTCATCGCCACGCCCGAGCCGTTGTTGGCGGTGGCGGTGAAGAGTCCGGCGTTCGGCGCGAGCGAACCCCCTTCGCCGAGAATCGTGTCGAGATCATAGTAGGTCAGGATCAGGCGCGGGTCGTTCACACCGGCGTACATGAAGTAGTCGTCGTTGTAGCCCGTGTTCAGGCCCGTCTCGTTGTTGCCCAAGATGTTCATGAGCGCGAAGTGCTGCATCCACTGCTCCACATTCACGACCGCGCGGACGTTGGCCGTGGTGAAGGGCACGTTGTTGCCCGCACCGACCACGCTCAACATGCCGATCAGATCGCCCCAGTAATTTTCGCTCGCGTTCGATTCCTTGAACCAAGTGTTGGTGTAGGCGGTGTAGTTCGTCCCGCGATAACTGAATTCCGGCGGCGCGATGTCGCGGATGGCCCGATAGATATTCCCGTTCGGATCGTGCGGATAATGCCGGGCCGCATAATCGCTGTCCTGCGATTCGTTGGCCGCGTAGGAGCCGAACATGGGCTGGCCGCTGGCCGCGCGGTTGACGTTGTTGACCCGCGCCTGCGCCGCGTAAGTGTTCGCGCCCGCCACGCCCGCCTTGCGCGCCAGCACGCTGCCAAGGTGCTGCGCGTGGACGTATTGCGAGTTGAGGTTGATGGCCTGCACGCCCTTCCAGCGATCGTCGTCGCGGAATTCGATGCGGTAGTTCGGCGGATTGGCCCGGCGGCTGCCGTGGCCCCGGTTGCGGAAGCCGACGTTGTAATGCCGCTCAAGGCCGCCGCCATCGATGATGATGGCCGTGCCGTTCATGGCCGCATTCGGTCCCTGCAAGGTGCTGATGCCGGGAATCGCCGCCAGCTCCGCCGCCTCGTTCGCCGTCATGATCAGCTTGAACATGGGCTGCGCGTTCGTCGGCGCATAAGTCGCGTCGTCGATCTGGAAGAGCGCGTTCACCACCTGGCCGGTCGGCCCGGTGCCATCCGTCGCGGCGATGGCCGCGCGCGGCCAGGTGCGGTTCAACCCCTGCGCGTCCGTCGCGCTCACATAGAATTCGAGGATCGCGTTGTTCGCCTGCACCGGAAGGCGCGCACTCCACAAGCCGTCGCTCGCCACCAGGTCGCCGTTCAATCCGTCGTCGTGCATCGCGATGCTGGCAAAGGCCGGCGGCGACGCGCTGTCCACGCGCCAGAAGAGCGTCGCGCTGTAGCCACTCGCCGCTTCGTCGAGGAGACGGGCGGTGACCGTGACCTGTTCGGTTGATCTGGGAATGGTCGGGAAGTGCGTCACCTCCAGAATGAGCGGCGCGACGTTGTTCGTGTTGACGGAGTTCACGCGGCCCGGCGTGGCGTTGGTGGTCGCATTGGCGGCCCAGTTCTCACCGCTGTCGTTCGGCAGGTTCGGGTTGATCAATTCGAGCGACGCGCCCTGGCCATCGTGCGGCTTGTGCCACTCCCAGCCGCGATAGCCCAGATCGAGATCACCGCGCTGGCGCACGGCCCAGTCGCCGTTGTCGGCGTAGGTCACGCTGTTGACGAGATTGCCGGCCGCGTCCTTGAGGTTGATGTTCTCGCCGTTGTTGTTCAGCGAGCCGGTCCAGTTGCCCACCACATTGGTGACGGTGGGGAAGTTGGTGCGGAAGTAGTTCGTGTCCGAGGCCACCACGAGGTAGCCGCCGGGCAGGAGCGCGACGTTCGAGAAGGTGAAGCTGAAGCCGGCCGTGACCCGCCAGCCCGCGAGGTTCACCGTCGTGCCGCCCTTGTTGTACAGCTCCAGCCATTCGTCGAGCGGGTTCTCGGACGCGGCGTGATACATGATTTCCGAGATGACGATGCCCACGCTGTTCGAGTCGAGCGTGTAGCTCCACGGCATGGGCGAAAAAGGATTGCCCGTAACGTCGGCGATGCCGTGGCCGCCCGCCCAACTGACGTTGACCACGCCTTGGGCGGGCTGCGCGAAGCTGAACGTATACGGACCCGCACCCGCGCCGCTCAGGCCGGTGGCCGGCGCGGCGTTGAGGAGCAGGTCGGCCGCGTTCACACCCGTCACCGGTTCGCTAAAAGTCACGGCAATGGAGGTGAGCGCGGCCACCGTGGAGCCGGGCAGCGGGGTGATGGTGGTGGTCGTCGGCGGCTGCGAATCCAGCAGTTGATACTGCCAGTTCGCGCCGGCGCTGTTCGTGTTGAAAGGGTGCGAAGGCACAAAGGTGTCGGCGATGCCGTGCGCCGTGACCCACGAGATCATGACCGTGCCAAACGCGGGCGAGGCGAAGCTGAAGGTGTAGTTGCTCCCCGATCCGCTCAGGCCGGTGGCCGGCAGCCCGTTGACCAGCAGGTCGCCCGCGTTCACTCCCGCGACCACTTTGCTGAAGGTGACGGTGATGTTGGTCAGGTTCGTGACGCTGCCCGGCGCGGGAATTTTTGCGAAGACGACGGGCGGCGCAATGTTCGTGCTCACGGTCACGTTGACCACACTCGAAGTGGTGGATTGGCCGACGTTGTCCGTGGCCACGGCGGTGAGCGCATAAGTGCCGGCGGCGGGATTGTCGGTGAAGCTGAACGGACTAGTCGCGTCGTTGCCGAGCAAAGTGCCGTTCGAGAAGAAGGCGACGTTCGTCACCGTGCCGTCCGGATCGGAAGCCGACGCACCAATCGCGAAACTCGCGGGCGTGCCGAAGAATGTGCCGTCCGTGGGATTCGTGATGGCAATGACGGGCTTGGCATTGGTGTCGGCGGTGCGGGTGCCGATGAGTTCAAAATCGAAGCTGATGTCGGAACTGTTCGTGGCCTGCTGGTGGATTTCCACGGCCAGCACATTGGTCCCCTCGACGAGGAGCGGCAGCGCGGCGTTCACGGTGGCCGTGTCGATGGTGTTCTCACCCGTGGCATTCGCCAGCGTGTTGAAAAGGATTGTTCCCACCATGTTGGGGCTGCGGAAGATTTCCACGCCGTTAAGATAGACCACGCCCCCGTCATCGCGCAGCAAGCGCAGAGCGAGGTTGGTGAAAGCCGCCGCGTTGGTCACGCTGAAGGCGCGGCGGAAATAGGTGGTGATGTATTTGTTGAGCGAGTTGGGACCGAAACTGACGATGGTTGCTTCGTCCAACTCCGCCGGATTGCTGCTGTAGCCCAGTTGCGCGGGTCCGTTTGACCATGTCACGTCGCTAAATGTATTCGACCTCCAACTCGCACCTTGATCCGTGCCGTTGTCGAGATACTTCCACACGCTCCCGAACAGCATAAACTTGTTCGTCACCGCCGTGCCCGGCACGGAGACGCTGACAGTGACCGGGCCGGAGGTGCTGCTTGCGCCCGAGTTGTCCGTGGCCACCGCGATCAAAGTGTAGCTGCCGACCGTCACGCCGTTCCAGTTGTAAGCGAACCCGGCGGTGTTGCTCTGCGCCAGGGACGAGCCGTTCTGGTAGAGCACCGTGTTCGTCACCGTACCGTCGTTGTCCGTGGCGCTGACGGTGATGGCGATGTTCGCGGGCGTGATGTAGCCCGCGCCATCGGGCGGCGAAGTGATGCTGACCACGGGCGATTGATTGACGGGGGGACCAGTCTGGACGCGCTGGCCGACGAGTTGGAAATCAAAACTGATGTCGCTGCTGGTGTTGGTCACTTGGTGCATCTCGACGGCCAGGACGTTGGTGCCGGTGACGAGGAGCGAGGGCGAGATGCTGTTGGTCCACAGCGGCGGAGCCTCCACCGGAGCCAGCGCGAGCGTGGCGCTGGTGATGGGGCCGCCCTGCAAGTTCACGCGGAAGGCTTCCACACCGTTCAGGTACACCACGGCACCGTCGTCATAGAGCAGGTGCGCCTCGAGGTTGGTGAACTCGGACGGATTCAAGACCGCGAACGCGCGGCGGAAATAAGTCGTGATGTATTTGTTGAGCGGATCGGGACCGAAGCTGTTGGTCGTCGCCTCATCCCCATCGCCGTAGCCCAGTTGCGCGGGTCCGTTTGACCAGCCGGTGTCGTTGAACAATCGCTGCGACCAGTTCGTGCCCTGGTTCGAGCCATTGTCGAGGTAACGCCAGTTGGCGCCCATCGCGATGAGCGGACTCGTGTTGGTCAGAAACGGGAAATAGCCCTGATCGACGCGCGAACCATCCACCTCCACGGGGGACGCCGGGTCGCCCGCGTTGATGACCGGCGAACCGACCGTCACGCGGAAGTTTTTCGCCGCCGCATTCACGAACAAAGGATCGGAATTGATGTTGCCCGCGCCCGTCCACGCCTCGCCGATGTCGCAGTAGCGGATGATGAAGTTGGTGGAATTGGAACTGAGCGGCTCGAAATCTGAGTGAACCGGATTGTTGCCGCCCCAGATAATAGAGTTGGTGATGCGCAGTTCCACCAGCGGCCCCGGCGCGTTGGCTTTGTAGGCGGCCAGCACGTTGGTCAGGTTGCCCATGAAGGTGGTGTTGTTAATGTTGACCCGCACGGAGGCGGTCGTCTTGGCCGCGATGGCCACGGTGCAATCGGTGAACAGGCAATGGCGCACATCGGTCACGCCGTCGAAGACGCTGATGCCCTTGGCGTCCTCAAGCAGATTGTTCCACTCGCGGAAGAGGCAGTTCTCAATCGTCATCACGGGGCCGAGGGTGTCGATGCCGTCGTCGTCGCCCATGCCGAAGACGCAGTCCGTGATCTTCACCGTCTGGCCGCCCTGCTGGGCATGGACGTAGAAACCGTCCGAGTCGTCCGGCCCGCGCGTTTCCAGCACGTAGCTGTTGGTGAACAGCAGCGATGTGCCGTCAATTTCTGGTCCGGTCCGCACGCGCTGGAACAGGCAGTCGTTGAAGGAGAGCACGGAGGACAGCGCGAACATCACCTTGGCCGGGGTTCCAAAATTCGGCGACGCCGCCGACGTTTCGCACAAGTCGCTGATGGTCGTGCTTTCAAACGTCAGCGTGCTGCCCGCCGTACGAATGGCGGCCGCCTGCCCAGTGTGCCCCTCGCCCACCGCGCGCCCGGCCCGATGAATGTAGGTGTGGCGGTAGAACGAAGGAAGCGAGCTGTTGTGCCGGATCTGCCCCCAGCGGTTGGCGAAGAACAAATTCGAGCAAGTGATGGTGACCGGATGCAGTTCCGTGCCCAGCGATTGAATGGAACCGTTGGCGTTCACGAAAATATCCACGCCCACGGTGCCCGAGGCCACGCCGTCGATCAGCACCAGCGTGTTCGACTGAATGGTGAGCGTGTAGTTGGTGACGATGACATCGCTGGTGACGTTGATGAGTCCCGACCAAGTGCCGCTCCCGCCGCTCAAGATGCCGCCGACTTTCGTGACCGGATCACCCGCCACACTGTGCAGCGCCCGGGTCGCCGTCACGCCGCCGACCGTGGCCGTCAGATTGAAATCCGCGCCGCCCGTAAATGTAACGAGCAGGCTGCCCATGCCATTGCGGAGCGTGATCTTGTTGGTCGAGAGCGTCACGCCGCCGTCGGCGGTCAGCGTGGTGTCGATGTCCCACGTCTCGCGGTCACGGCGGCCATCGGGTGCGAGGCCTTCCACGCGGACCAGCACCGGGAGTCCGGGCAGGTAATTGTTCTGCGTCAGCATCCGCAGGCTGGTGGGCGCAGCGGAAGCGAAGGATGCGCACAGCAGCAGCAGCGCCAGGGCGAAGGTGGGGAAGCATCTGTTCATGGCACTGGGTAACATCCGGCTGGCAAGGCGATCACTCGCATGGGCGTTGGTTTTAAGCATGTTTGCTAAAAGTTACAGTTTTGTTACTCGGATGCAACTTTGCACTGATGACAAACTGGTCATTCGCTTCTTTCACCCCTCCGAGTGAGTGGATGCAGCCGGGTTCCCTGCTAAAATCGCTTTCCGCCCGCTGCATCCGCTCGGTAGTTTGCCCCCATGCCACCCGACGCAGCCCGTGAAAAATCCCGTCGCCGAGGACGCTGGGCGCTGCTTGTCTTCGTCCTCCTGCTGGGCGTTGCCCTCGGTTGGTTATGGTTGGGGACCGAACTTCAACGCCAGGACAAATGGCTGCGCAGTCTCCTCCTGGCCTTCGCGGCGGGCGCGGGCATTCTCTTCTGGGTGCTGCTCGGTTCGGGCTGGCCGCGCCGCGCACGCTGGCTGGTCTTCCTCACTTGCGGCGCGGCCCTGATCATCTGCCGCTTCGGCCTGCGCATCAGCGGGGTGACGGGCGATCTGCTGCCCATCGTGGAATGGCGCGGGACCGGGACGCATCGCGATAGAACTGGGAAACTCCATTCGCCCGCCACTTCCCCTGCCCTCGCCCATCCATTTACGAACCTCTATTCCTATCCGCAGTTCCTCGGCCCGCAGCGCAACGGCGTGCTGCCCGGTCCCGCCCTCGCGCGGGACTGGACTCATTCCCCGCCGCGCGAAATCTGGCGCGTCGCGGTCGGCGCGGCCTGGTCCAGCTTCGCCCTCGCCGGACGTTACGCCGTCACTCAGGAGCAGCGTGGCTCCGACGAACTCGTCGTCTGTCGCGACGCCTTAACCGGCGGCACGCTCTGGTCGCGCGCCGATGCTTCGCGCTACGCCACGACCATTGCCGGCGAAGGTCCGCGCGCCACGCCGACCATCCAGAGCAATCGCGTCTTCACCCTCGGCGGTGCGGGCCTGTTGAACTGCCTCGACCTCGCGACGGGCCAAGTTTTATGGAGCACGAACACCCTCGCCCAGTTCGGCATCAACAAGCCGCCCGAATGGGGCGTGGCCTGCTCGCCGCTCCTGCACGGTGCGTCCGTGATCGTCACCGTCGGCGGGGCCGGACACACGCTTGTGGCCTATGACCAGACCACCGGCGCAAAGCTCTGGAGCGCGGGCACGGACGAGGCTCAATGGAGTTCCCCCGTCCACGCCTCGCTCGCGGGCGTCTCGCAGATTCTTACCTTCAATGACACTCTCGCCGCGCATGACCCGCAAACCGGCCGCGTCCTCTGGCAACATCCCTGGCCCGGCCCCTACCCTCGCGTCACCGTGCCGCTGCTTCTCGCACAGGATCGCGTGCTCCTCTCCACCGGCTATGGCGTGGGGGCGGAGTTGCTGCAAATCACCCGCGACTCCGATGCCGCCGGACGCTGGCACGCTCGGCGTCTTTGGAAATCCATCCGCATGAAGTCCAAGTTCGGCACCCTCTTCCACCTCGACGGTTACATTTACGGTCTGGATGACGGCGCGCTGGCCTGCATCGACGTGAACACCGGCGATTTGAAGTGGAAGGGCGAGCGCTACGGCCACGGGCAGATGATCCTCGTGGATAAGCTGCTTCTGCTCACCGCCGAGAGCGGCGACCTCGTCCTGCTGGAACCCAATCCCACCGAACCGCGCGAACTGGCCCGCTTCAAAGTATTACACGCCAAGACCTGGAACCCGCCCGCCCTGGCCGGCGATCTCCTCCTCGTCCGCCATGATCGCGAAGCCGCCGCCTTCCGCCTCCCCGTGAATGAAAAATGACGAATGACGAATAGAAGGGCGGCATCGCACTCCCATTCCCATGGGTCATTCGTCAGGTTCCCGGACTCAAGCCCCGGTCCTGAACAGCCGTTATTGGCTTCATGAAACAAACTGTGTTGGTCATCGAAGACGAGGACATCGTCCGGGAAGTGGTCGAGGAAGCCTTGTATGCCAGCGGCTTCAATGTCATTTCGGCGGGCACTCTGGCCGATGGGCTGGAGATCGCCCTCGTCCAACCGCCCGACATGGT
>JAYVWQ010000019.1:0-4821 GCA_043785945.1 Akkermansia sp. | reverse complement strand
CCCACGGCGGCGTGGATCAAATCTGTCTGGCGGCAGAGGAACGCGGGGATTTGCAAAATGTCCACGCCCGCCTCGGCGGAGAGTCGCGCCTGCTCCTCGGTGTGAACATCGGTGAGCACCGGCAGCCCGAAGCGGCTGCGGATGCGCGCCAGCACGGCCAGACCTTCATCGAGGCCGGGACCGCGAAAGGATTTGCCGGAAGTGCGGTTGGCCTTGTCGTAGCTGGCCTTGAAGACGTAGGTGACGCCGAGCTTGCGGCAGAGTTTACCCAGCGTGAGCGCGATGTGCTGGCAAAGCTCCTCGCTCTCGATGACACACGGTCCGGCGATCAAGACCAGTTGCTTGCCGCTGCTGAGTTCTTTCCAAGTTGCTGAAACGGTGTTGCGCACGCGCTCTGTGTACTGAGCGCGCGGCCCGATGTCGAATCCGCAAATGGAAGTGGTGGAGGCGCATTCCGCTTGGAGCGGGGCGGAGGACGCCCCAGCCGGCGGTTGGAACCTCCCCGACCCTGGTCCCCACCGCTTAACGGGCCGGCTCCGGGCTAATGGTCGCGCAGATTAAATCTTCGGGCACGTTCTGGCCCCAGATGACTTCCCCCAGCTTCTTGGCGAGCACGAATTTGACCTCGCCGCCACTCACTTTCTTGTCGAGGCGCATGGCGGTGCAGAGTTTTTTTATCTCGGCTGGTTTGAGCTGCACGCTGGTGGGCAGCCCGGCCCGGCGGAAGAGGCCGGCGATGCGCGCGGCGTCGGCGGCGGGCAGTCCGGTGAGGACGGATGATAGCTCGGCGGCCGCGACTTGGCCGATGGCGATGGCTTCGCCGTGAAGGTATTGGCCGTAGCGGGAAATGGCTTCGAGGGCGTGGCCGATGGTGTGGCCAAAATTGAGAATGGCGCGCCGGCCGGTCTCGGTTTCGTCCTGGCCGACCACTTCGGCCTTGATGGCACAGCAGCGGGCGATGACTGGGGCCAGGGCGCGGCGGTCGAGCTGGAGCAGCTTGGGCAGGTCGCGTTCGAGGCGCGCGAACAGGGGCGCGTCGTAGATGATGCCGTACTTGATGACCTCGGCGAGTCCGGCGCGCAGCTCGCGCAGGGGGAGGGTTTGCAACGTGTCGAGGTCCGCGAGCACGAGGCGGGGCTGGTAGAAGGCACCGACGAGATTCTTCCCGGCCCGGAGGTTCACCCCGACTTTGCCGCCGACGGAGGAATCGACCTGGGCGAGCAGGGTGGTGGGCACTTGGACGAAGGGGAGGCCGCGCAAATAGGTCGCGGCAACGAAGCCCGCGAGGTCGCCGACGACGCCGCCCCCGAGGGCGACGATGAAGGATTGGCGCTCCAGCCGGTGGGCGGCGAGCTGGTCGTAGCAGGCTTGCACAGTCTGGAGGCGCTTGGCGGTTTCGCCGGCGGGCACGGTGATGAGCACGGGTTCAAAGCCGGCGGCGCGCAGGGATTTCTCGGCCGCCCGGGCGTAGAGCGGCGCGACGCGGGCATCGGAGATGAGGGCGCAGCGGGGGCCGAGCAGGAGCGCGGCACAGCGGCGGCCCAACTGGGGGAGCAGCTTCGGACCGACGAGTATGGAATAACTTCGCGCGCCCAGGGGCACGGTGACTTCACGCATCATGGGCGCGAGGATTAAGCACCGGGGCGGTTGTGTCAAAGGGCGGCGCGGTCCGAGGTGCAAGGAACGGGGCGGGCCAAAAAGGCGGGCCTAGTTTGCGAGCCGCACTTTTAATCGCCCACCACACCGGGCGCATTTCGATTCTGTTCTTGAGGAACGACGCCCCACCACTCACGCCCTGCTTCAACGCTGGGAAAGTAAGAACAGTGTCGAGAGGCACCCCGCCGCTCCGCTGCGGCAAATGCAGACTCGACGCACCGGGCGCGGCTGTTAGATTTCATCCGCTATGTCATCAATCGCGCCCCTCGCGCCCAAAAAAATTAACCTGCGCCGCCCCGAAATCATGGAAGCGGTGCAGGCCCAGGTCATCTCGCATTACCGCAGCGAAGTCGTGGAGCGCATCCGCGCCCACGGCAACGTCATCTCCGCGCAGGGGCTGACCGTGAAGCTCGCGAAGGAGTTCGGCTTTTGCTACGGCGTCGAGCGGGCCATCGACCTCGCCTACGCGGCGCGAAAATCCTTTCCGCCGGAGAAGCCGATCTACCTGCTCGGCGAAATCATTCACAACCCCGAGGTCAACGACCAGATTCGCAATCTCGGCATCAAGACCATTTCCAACAAGCCGACCGACGCAGAAATCGCGCTCCTGCAATCCGAGGACGTGGTCATCATTCCCGCCTTCGGCACCGAGGTGGCCACGCGCCGCAAGTTCGAGGAGAAGGGCTGCACCATTGTCGATACGACCTGCGGCGACGTGATGAGCGTTTGGAAACGGGTCCGGCAATACGCCAACGACTCCGTGACGAGCATCATTCACGGCAAGGCGTGGCACGAGGAGACGAAGGCCACGAGTTCCAGAGCCACGGCCAACGGCGGCGGACAATACCTCGTCGTGTTTACCCTGGCGGAGACCGATTATGTTTGCGACTACATCCTGAATGGCGGGAACAAGGAGGAGTTTCTGCGGAAGTTCAAGGGCGCCTACTCCACTGGATTCGATCCGGATGTTCATCTCCAGGCCATCGGGGTGGCCAACCAGACTACGATGTTGCGGGGCGAAACCGAGGAGGTGCAGCGCCGTCTCCGGGCCGCCATGGAAAAGAAGCATGGCGCCGTCGAGCTCGACAAACACTTCCGTTTTTTTGACACCATTTGCGGAGCCACCCAGGATCGCCAGGACGCCTTGCAAAAGCTTTTGGCGGACCCGCTCAATCTGCTGCTGGTCGTGGGAGGTTATAATTCGTCGAACACGTCCCATCTGGCGGAAATGGGCGAAGCCCAACTGCCGACCTACTTCATCAAGAACGCGGCCAAGATGGTTTCGGAAAAGGTCATTCAGCATTACAACCAGCATTTGCACAAGGAGGTCGAAACCCACGACTGGCTGCCGTCCGGGCAGATCACGGTGGGGATTACGGCCGGCGCCTCGTGTCCGAACAACCTGATCGAGGACACTATCCGGCGTCTCTTTGAACTGCGGGGAATTTCCGTTCAGGAACTGTTGGCCAGCTAGCTTTTACGGCGGTGATGCCATGCCCTGCACGCGATTAGAGCTGGAGAACCGCGAGCGGCAGATCCTCGCGCCCTATGCCCAGTTCAGCGCCGATACCCAGGGCCGGGCCTACCAGGAGACTTCGCCGGAGTGGCGCACCCAGTATCAGCGGGACCGCGACCGTGTGATCCATTCCCGCGCTTTCCGGCGGCTCGAATACAAGACCCAGGTCTTTTTGAATGGCGCCGGGGATCACCAGCGCACCCGGCTCACGCATACGATGGAGGTGGCCGCGATTTCGCGAAATATTTCCCGTGCTTTGCGCCTCAACGAAGACCTGACCGAGACCATCGCCCTGGCGCACGATTTGGGCCATTCCCCGTTCGGCCATACAGGCGAGGCCGAGCTGGATCGGCTGATGAAGGACCAGGGAGGGTTCGAGCACAACCGGCAAAGCCTGCGCCTGGTCGAGGTGCTGGAACAGAAATACCCCCTTTTTCCAGGGTTGAACCTGAGCTGGGAAGTGCGCGAGGGTTTGGTGAAGCATTTCACGAGTTACGACGCGCCGCGGAGACGCAAAGGATTCGAAGCCAAGACCTCCTCCCTCGAAGCGCAAGTGGCCAATCTCTCTGATGAAATCGCCTACTACAGCCACGATCTCGATGACGGGCTGAGCTCGGGGCTTCTTTCCGAAAAGCAACTCGGCCGCGACGTGCGGATTTGGAGCCGGTCCGCGCAATCAGTCAAAAAGAGTTACGGTTCGTTGCCGGACGAATGTCGGCGTTATTTCATTATCCGCTGCATCATCGATGACCAGGTTAAGGACGTGGTGGGGACGACCGAGGGGCGAGTTCTGGATTCGGGGGTCAAGACGGCGGACGAAGCTCGGCGGCAGCCGGAGGTCCTCGTCCAATACAGCCCGAAACTGCGCGGCCTTAACTTGGAACTGCGCGAGTATCTCTACGCAAACTTGTATTACAACCCGGTGGTCCATGAGCCCAATCAGCGAGCTGTCCGGATGCTGGAGCAGCTGTTTCATCATTACCGTGGGCACCCTGGTCACTTTGGAGCCCCGGCTCGCAAACGCGCGCGCAAGGATGGCTGGCCGCGCGTGATCTGCGATTACCTCGCGGGCATGACCGACCGCTACGCCATGCAGGAACACCAACGGATCTTCGAGCTGAAGGATGTCCGCACCACTACTAATTTGAATTAAGATCCGCCAAGGTTCGTCGCGAAGAGGGATGGCCCTGAAGTTGTGGTGGCGTCCCTCGATCGTTTGGGCATTTTAAGATTATGGCTAACATCATTTTGCCTCCCGACTGGCGGATTCCGGAGCGATCCGTGACACCCGAAAAAGTCTTTCTCAATCGCCGGCATTTTCTCAAGGAGATGGGATTCGCCGGCGGTGGTCTCCTCGCCGCGCCGGCGCTTGGTTTCTCCCAGGCGGCGGAATCCAAAGTGGCCGTGCCGGCTGTCGCCACCCAGAAGCATCCCGCTTCGCGCAACCCCGCATTCAACCCCGGCTGGCGCCTGACCAATGAGGAAGTGGCCGGCAGCTATAATAATTTTTATGAGTTTTCGCTCGATAAAGCCATGGTCCGCCAGTTGGTTGGCAAATTCGAGCCAGCTCCCTGGTCGGTGGCGATGACCGGCCTGGTCAACAAGCCGCTGAGCCTCGACGCGCGGGAGATGATCGAGATGTTCACCCT
>JAYVWQ010000018.1:0-5044 GCA_043785945.1 Akkermansia sp. | reverse complement strand
CCGCGCCCGGTTCGTGCTCGTGAAATCGATCACCTCCTGCCGCTCCGCCGACAGCACTCCGTTCGTCAGCCGCAGCCACGGCCCGCCGTCCAGGTCGTCCGTGTAATCCACCCGGAAGCCCCTGCCCGCCGCGCCCAGCAACGACTACGTAGTGGTTGTGAGCAACACCGCAGGAGTGACAAACAGTTCGCTGGCAGCATTGGCTCTGTTCGGCGCAAGAAGAGCGATCAGCAACGCGGAACTCATAATCTACGGGCCGACAAACCGAGCGTATCGCGTCGATTACGCGAATGCGTTGAGCAATTTGCAGACATGGTCATTTTTGACGAATGTGTCTCTGGCAACGAATTTCGGAATCATCGCCGACCCTACAGCCCCGGCAAGAACACTGCGTTTCTATAGAGCGGTTCTTCTGCCGTAGTCACCGCCCCCCATCGCGGCGCGTGCAGGCAGCACGCAGGCGATTCCTTTCCAACCATTGGGCGAGCAATACCAGAAGCGTGACCGGCTGCGGCTGGTGCTGGATTATCGGAAGAATATCTCGATCTCCTGCTGCGTGGCGGCAAGGAGGAGGCGAAGCGGGCCTGAGGCGGCAGCCTAAAGCGGACGCGGGCGGAGCAGGATGACCTTCTTGTTCGTGCCGTCCACTTCCACGCTCTGGGTGACGACATCGGGGTCGTCACGCAGCGCGCTGTGGACGATGCGGCGGTCGAAGGCCGAGAGCGGTTCCAACTCCACCATGTCGCCGCTGCGGCGAACTTTCTCGGCGGCGGCTTTCGCCTTTTGCACCAAGGCCGCGCGGATGGCCGCGCGATAGCCGCCCACATCCACCATGACCTTGGGCGTCTGCATGTCTTGTTGGAAAACGATGCGGTTCAGGAGGTATTGCAGCTCGCCGAGGATTTGCCCATGGCGTCCGATGAGGCGCTCGCATTCCTCGCCCGCCACGTTGAGCATGAGGCCGTCTTCGATGGTCTGCGCCTCGACCGTGGCCTCGAAGCCGAGGAGGTGGAGCAGCTTCAACAATGTTTCCGTGGGCGACACTGGCATAAAACAATTCGTTCTTCGACGCGCGGCGCGACGAACTTATTTCTTTTTCTTGGGGGCCGCAGCCTTGGGAGCCACGGACGACACGACGGTGACAGTGCCCTTCGCATCTTCCGTCTTTGTCAGCTTGGTCTGCGCGATGGTGAGCAGGTTCTGCACGGTCCAGTAAAGGGTCAGGCCAGCGGGCTGATTGTAGAGGAAGACGAGGAACATGAGGGGCATGTACTTCATGATTTTCTGCTGCGCCGGGTCCATGCCGGGCGAGGGCGGCTGCATCCGCGCCTGAATGAGCATGGTCACACCCATGATGATGGGGAGCGGGTTGATGGCGAAGAAGATGCCGGGAATGATGAAGACGGTGTCGGGCTTCGACAAATCGCAGGCCCAGAGGAAGGGCGTGCCGCGCAGCTCGATGGCGTTGGGAATCATGCGGAAGAGCGCGAAGAAAATGGGGAGCTGCACCAGCATGGGCCAGCAGCCGCTCATGGGGTTGACCTTATGCTCGCGCCAGAACTCCATGACCTTCTTGTTCATCTTCATGGGGTCGTCTTTGTACTTCTCCTGGATCTTCTTCATCTCCGGGGAGAGCGCCTGCATCCGCTTCATTGACCGCGTGCTGGCCTTGGTCAGGGGCCAGAAGATGAGCTTGATGATGACGGTCATGAGAATGAGGGCCACGGCATAATCGCCGAGCGCATGTGGCACAATCGGGGCCACGAGGCCGTGCAGGAAGTTCATCAGCCGCAGCATGAATTTGGAGATGAGGCTGAAGAAGCCGAAGTCCATGATCTCGCCGGTGTGCCGACCGACCGACGAGAGCAGCTTCTCCTGCTTCGGGCCAGCATAGACGGTGTAGTTGCGTTCAACGGCTTGGTTGCCGGCCAGCGTGATGGCTCCGTAGGTCAGTGCGCCTTCCAAGCCGTGAGGGGTGCGCGTCATCTTGGAATCCACGGCCAGTTCCTGGGCGGTGGGCGCGGGCAGGTCGATGCGATGGGTGGTGAATTGCCCGGCCACGGCGTTGGTGCCGGGGACGACCACGATGGCGAAGAACTGGTTATGCACCGCCGCCCACAGCACGGCATTGGTGCCCGAGGAATACTCGGTGCGGGGCGTCCGCGAAAAACAACTGGCTCCGCCGTCGAACCACGACTGCTCCACATGCTCGGCCTTGTTCCCGCCGAACCAGAACACGCCCATCATGGTCATCGGGTCGCGCGGTCCCATCGGCGTGGCCGTGCCGATGCTGAGTTGCTGCGCGGGCAGGGTGAGCGGCTGGGGGGAAGTATTTTCCATCCGCACGCGGGCAGTGAGCTGATAGTTGCTGCCGAGGTCGAACTGCTTCACCACGCGCAGGCCGGAGGGCAGGACTTTTTCCGCCGTGAGCGAACCGTCGGCGCCGCGCCGCAGCTTGAACTCGTTGTCGCCGAAAGCCGTGTCCGCCTGCATGGCGAGCACGGGCACGCGCGCGTGGTCGTTGAGCGTGGCCAGCAGGTGGTTGGTGCCGCGCACCAGATCGCAGCCGACCGTTTCAGGATAGCTCTTGAGCTGAATCTGCTTCAGCCCGCCGCCGTGCGAGGTGAACGTGTAGACGGCCTCGCGCGTCTTGATGACCTCGACCTGCTCCGGCAGGTTCGTGGCGAGGACGATGGGCGCGTTGGTCGTGGTGATGGCCGCCGTCATCACGGGCAAGGGCGCGTTGGTAATGATGACGAGGTTGGTGCCCGTCCCGTTAGTCGCATAGGTCTGGGCGAGCAAATTCGTGTTCTTGGGCAGCGCCACGGGCGGGAAGAACTTGTTCACGCCCCATTGAAAAGCGAAGAGCAGTCCGAGCGAGGCGACGATGAGAATGATTGTTTTTCGGTCCATGAAAGTAGGCGCTAGGCGCGACGGAGGCCGCGCATTGAAATTAGGTTGGTGCTCCCCCGGCCGGCTGTGGGGAGGAAGAGGAGCGGGAAGATTCTGGCACCGGATCGTGGCCGCACGCTCCCCACGGGTGACAGCGACAAAGACGCTTCACTGCGAGCAAGCCACCACGCACCGCCCCTTGCCGCATCACGGCTTCGCGGGCATAGACGGAACAGGTGGGTTCAAAACGGCAGCCGCCCGTGGGACCGACCAGCGTGTGCAACAACGGAGACACCGCGCACTGGTAGATGCGCAGCCCGCCCGTCACCATCCATTGCGCCACGTTCATGGTTCCTTGAGCAATTTCGCGCGCCGCAGCGCGGTGAGAAAATCCTGTTCCACAACGGAGAAAGGTTTGCCGGCAATCGAAAGCCGGGCCACGAGCACCACCTCCACGGGCCGCACCACCTCGTGTTGATGCAGGCGAAAAGATTCCCGAAGCAGCCGTCTGGCCCGCGCGCGCGCCACGGCAGAACCAATTTTCTTGCTGGTGATGACGCCCAAACGAGCCGTGCCGCCGACAGCGTCCATCCAGTTCAAAGCCAGACAGCCCACGGCGAGGCGTTGACCGAGATTTTTGGTGCGCAGGAAATCGCCGCTGTGCCGGATGCGCTGTTCCCGGCGCAAGCGCAGCGGGAGGGCCGGCGCAGGCATAACGGATTAGGTGCCGACCGGCGTGAGGCGCTTGCGGCCCACGCGACGACGGTTCGCCAAAATGGCGCGACCGCTCTTCTTCGAGTTACGGTTCAGGAAACCGTGCTGACGTTTGCGACGAATCTTCGATGGCTGATACTGGCGTTTCATAGTGTCATTGCCGCTCTGCGGCGTCCTTCGCGGCTTCAGCCGTCCCCCGGAAAGCGCGCAACCTTATCAGTGAAGTCCAACGTGTCAAGCGGCGCGGGCCGCAGATGACGAACGCATATTTGCCGCGTGGCTCGGCGGCTACGGACGCGGGACGGACGGGTCCGACAGCTCAAACTCCTCATACACTTTCCGCTCCGCTTGCAGCGCCTGGAGCTTGCGGGCCAGCAACGCCTTGGTCGCCTCCAGATAACGCATCCGCTCGGACGGGCGCGAGGCGTCAGCCCGCGCGGCCTGAACTTTCTCCACCCACTTGGGTCCCATCCGGGTGCCGTGGAACTGGGCCAGCGCATCCGTCCGGGCGCTCAGGAGGCCGATTTGCTCTTGCATCAAATCAATCTGTCCCTGCAACCGCTTCTCACTCAGCGCCTCGGAAGGGCGCGGCCGGTCGGCAACCAGCGGAGCCTGCGTCTCGGAGAGCGGTGTCCTGTTCCGGGGCGGGGCGTGTTGACAGCCCGGCGGCCCGGCCAGCAGTAGCGAAAACACGGCCAGCAGCAGCGCGGTCTGAATTGATTTGAATCTTGTGATGTTCATGCGGGTGCCGCCCACGTTACGCGGGGGGCCCTTCGTGTCGAGGCTCTTCGCGCCCCGCCCCACCTTGAAAAATAATAACGCCCGTTCACCTTTCGGCCCTGGGCGCGGCTGCCCGACTCCCCAGTTCAACCGGGGCAAACCGCGTCGTAAATCTGGCTCCACGGCCCCGGCTGGCCCTTGGTGTTCAACCATCGGAAGGCGAAGTAAACCGTCTTGCCCGCGTCCGGCGCCTCGAAATCCGCGCGATAGGGCGAGCGGGTTTCAATGGCGAGGAAAGCCATCGTCTCGGGATTGACCGGCGCGGTTCCGCCGATTTGGACTTGCTGTCCGGCGTGACCGCGTCGGCAAAGAAGAGGCGGAGGATGCAGCGCGTGCTCGGGTCCGCGCAAGTGAGCACCGGCACCGTGATGCCCAGCGCCGCCTTCTGCGCATCGGTGATGGCGGGATTGCTTTGCAAGCGTTGCGCGCGCCGCCGCACGATCACTTCCCCATCCGTGCGCTTGTGTCTTTGTTCATGGTCGCGGCTTCCACGGCCGCGTTGGCGTTGGTCAAAGCCGCCCCACGAGTAGCCCCAGGCGGTGGTCGAATTTTGGAGCGAGGTGGGCTTCACCCGGTTTGATGGACACCTTGGAGGCGGGGCGCTAATTGCAAAGCGCCCATGAATAAAAGCACCAAGACCGAGCAGATCGAAGCCGGC
>JAYVWQ010000017.1:0-3839 GCA_043785945.1 Akkermansia sp. | reverse complement strand
GGCGGCTTCGCGCTGGCCTCCTCGCCGGGCGTGGGTGTCAACCCTCAATCGGTCACGGCGGCGGATGTGAACGGGGATGGCAAGCTGGATTTGATCAGCGCGAACCACGGTTACTACACCCTCTCGGTGTTGACCAACAACGGAAGCGGCGGCTTCGTGCTCGCCTCCTCTCCGGTCGTGGGCAGCGTGGGCAGCTCCCCTCAATCGGTCGTGGCGGCGGATGTGAACGGGGATGGCAAGGTGGATTTGATCAGTGCGAACGCCAATGACAACAACCTCACGGTGTTGACCAACAACGGGAGCGGCGGCTTCGTGGCGGCCTCCTCGCCGGGCGTGGGGGCCAATCCTCAATCGGTCGTGGCGGCGGATGTGAACGGGGATGGCAAGGTGGATTTGATCAGCGCGAACTTTAATGGCTTCAGCCTCACGGTGTTGACGAACACCCCGACGCTCACCGGCACGTTCAACGGCAGCGGCAGTGGCTTGACTGGTTTGAACGCCGCGCAATTGACGAGCGGTCTCCTGCCCGACGCGCGGCTCTCCACGAACGTGGCCTTGCGCAGCGGCGGGAACACCTTCAGCGGCGATCAAGCCATCACCAGTGGCAACGTCGGCATCGGCACGCCGAGTCCCTCGGCCGCACTGGATGTGCGGGATGACGGCAGCGCGGTCAAAATCCGCGCGAACTCCGCCGGAGCGTCCTCTTTCATCGAACTGAACAATTCGACGGCCAGTGTCCGGGCCTTGCTCGGCGTGGACGGCACCGGGTTTTCCGGGACGCCCAACCAGTTCACAATCGGGACCTGGACCAGTCATCCGATCAAGTTTTTTATCAACCAAACGGAACGCATGTCGATTAACACCAACGGCACGGTCACGGCGACGGCGTTCAGCGTGCTCGGCTCCGGGACGTTCGAGTTCGGCGCGGGCGTGGCGGGGAAGGAATCCAGCGCCGGCAAGATCGGCTACGAGACCTTCACCCCTGGTGCGCTGGACATCGTCGGCGCGGGGGCCACCGTCAACGCGCGCAAGATCAAGTTCTTCGCCGAGGGCGGCGCGACCTTTGCCGGCACGGTGGCGGCGACGGCGTTCATTACGACGAGCGATCGCAATGCGAAGAGCGGTTTCACGCCGGTGGACGCGGGCGAAGTGCTCGCGAAAGTGGCGGCGCTGCCCATCTCCCGCTGGCATTTCACGAACGAACCCGGCACCGCGCACGTCGGCCCGATGGCGCAGGATTTCCGCGCCGCCTTCGGCCTCGGCACGGACGAGCGGCACATCGCGACGGTGGACGCCGACGGCGTGGCGCTGGCGGCGATTCAGGGGTTGAATCAGAAGCTGGAGGAGAAGGAGACACGCATCACGGCCTTGGAAAAGGAACTGGCGGAGATCAAACGGCTGCTGTTGAAGAAGTCGGAGAAAAAGGAATAACCATGACACGCCTGATCA
Source organism: Akkermansia sp. (assembly GCA_043785945.1). Classification (GTDB taxonomy): domain Bacteria; phylum Verrucomicrobiota; class Verrucomicrobiia; order Limisphaerales; family SIBH01; genus JANNGC01. The sequence continues at coordinate 2,390 of JAYVWQ010000017.1, read as the reverse complement.
AAATCCTCGCCCTTTTCGGTTCCGGGTGGGTGTGCGCGACCAGCGCGCTCGCGCAAAGCTACAGCATCGACTGGTTCACCATCGACGGCGGCGGCGGCACGAGCACGGGCGGCGTGTATTCCGTCAGCGGCACCATCGGCCAGCCGGACGCGGGCGCGTCGAGCGGTGGAAATTATTCCCTCCTCGGCGGCTTCTGGGGCGCGGTGATTCCGGTGCAATCGCCCGGCGCACCGACGTTGTTCATCACGCCGACCGGAACGAACGTCACCATCACTTGGCTGCCGAACACGCCGGGCTTTGTGCTCCAGCAAGTCAGCGCGCTCACGCCTGTGCCCATCGGCTGGGCGAACGCGCCCGCCGGACACACGAACGGCGTGACCATTCCCGCCGCGCCGCAAACGCGCTACTTCCGGCTGATCAAACCGTGATCGGACGATGCCTGGTGATTCGCCTCGCGCTGCGAGACGAGTTCGTTCGTTCCTCCGGTCGCAGCGCGACCGGAGCCACCTTCAGGGTCAGGATGCGCCCGCTGATGTTCCGGTTCCCACATTTCTGATGGCGGCGCCGCGTACCGTTGGCATAGCTTGTCCATGCCAGTTGAACATGGAGAGTTGAACTTATGCCAACCCTGCAAACGACCGTTGATGGATTGAAGTTGCCGAACCCGTTTGTCATCGGATCGGGACCGCCGGGCACGAACCTGAACGTCATCTCCCGCGCGTTCAAGGAAGGCTGGGGCGCGGTCATCGCCAAAACCGTTTCACTCGACGCCTCGAAAGTCGTCAACGTAACGCCACGTTACGGCAAGCTCATGGCCGGCGACGGCAAGGAAGTCATCGGCTGGGAAAACATCGAGCTGATCAGCGACCGCCCGTTCAAGCTCTGGGAGGAGGAATTCAAGAAGTGCAAGCAGATGCATCCCGAGGGCGTGCTCATCGCGAGCATCATGGAGGAATACAACAAGGATGCGTGGATCGAGATTGTGAAGCGTTGCGAGGTGTCGGGCGTGGATGCGTTTGAACTGAACTTCTCCTGCCCGCATGGATTGCCCGAGCGCAAGATGGGCGCGGCGATGGGCCAGGACCCGGACATTCTCGAAGAAGTCTGCGGCTGGGTGAAGTCTGCGGCCACGAAACCGTTCTGGGCGAAGATGACGCCGAACATCACGCACATCGAAGACCCGAGTCGCGCGGCCTTGCGCGGCGGCGCGACGGGTATCTCGGCCATCAACACCATCCGCAGCGTCATCGGCGTGAACCTCGACACGTTGCGGCCGGAGCCGACCGTCGAAGGCTACACGACGCCGGGCGGCTACTCATCAAAGGCCGTGAAGCCCATCGCGCTGCGCATGGTCATGGAGATTGCGACGATGATTCGCAGCGAATTTCCCGGCCGCTCGCTCTCTGGCCTGGGCGGCATCGAGAGCGGTCACGACGCGGCACAGTTCATCCTGCTCGGCGCGGACACGGTGCAGGTTTGCACCGGCGTGATGAAGTTCGGCTACGAGTGTGTGAAGCCGATGTGCGAGGAACTGCTCTCGTTCATGGCCAGGCACAAGTTCGAGACGCTCGCGGACTTCAAAGGCAAAAGCCTCGACTACTTCACCACCCACGCCGACCTCGTGAAGCGCCAGACGGAACGCAAGGCCGCGCAGAAGGCGGCCGCTGCCGCGCCGCCCAAGAAAATGGTCCGGGCCGACGGCGAATGGAGCGGAGATTCGTTCGTGCAACAATCGGATGCTTTGTCTAAAGCCTAGCGCCATGCCCACCTGCCCAAACTTCATTGCCGGCGAATGGCGCGCGCCGTCCAACGTCGCGACCACGCCAATCTTCAATCCATCCACCGGCGAGGTCATCGCGGAATGTCCCATCGGCAACGCGTCGCATGTTGATGACGCGGTGCAGGCGGCGGCGGCGGCGTTTCCTGCGTGGCGCGACACGCCGCCGGTCGAACGGGCACGCGTGTTCTTCCGTTACCGGCAGTTGCTCGAAGCGAACTTCGATAAACTTTGCGCGAGCGTTTCGCGCGAGCACGGCAAGACGCTGGTCGAGGCGCGCGGCAGCATTTTTCGTGGATTGGAAAATGTGGAATACGCGTGCGGCATCCCGTCGCTGCTCATGGGCGACACGCTGGAGAACATCGCGCGCGGCGTGGATTGCGAGACGATGCTGCAACCGCTCGGCGTGTGCGTCGGCATCACGCCGTTCAATTTCCCCGCGATGGTGCCCATGTGGATGTTCCCGACCGCGCTCGCGTGCGGCAACAGCTTCGTGCTGAAGCCGAGCGAGAAAGTGCCGCTCACGGCGGTGATGATCATCGAACTGCTCGAACAGGCCGGCCTGCCGAAAGGCGTGCTGAACATCGTCCACGGCGGACGCGACGTGGTGGAC
>JAYVWQ010000016.1:0-10003 GCA_043785945.1 Akkermansia sp. | reverse complement strand
AGACGGCGGTCAGCACGGTTTCCCTGAGCACCAGCAAGCGGATGCAGAACGTGATGCTCTCTTGAAAACGAAATGGAATATCGAGACACGTCGATTCTGGAACTCGCAACTGAAAGACGTGCGCTGGATTCGCGAGACGATTTGGGCCGACTTGCAGAGGCTCGCGCCGCATCCGGGAAATGTGGAACCGGAGCAACGGGTGAAACGTCCCTCACGCGTGAAGCCATCTCCTGAGCCTTGAGAGACGGCGAAATCACAAAGCCGTGCTCGAATTGAGAATGGCGTGCGAGTGGTTCTCCCTCTCCTCTCAACGGGGAGAGGGCCGGGGTGAGGGGTGGGAAGTCTCGCGGCTCACTTCGCGAATGAAAGCGTTGGGCGGCACCACCCCTCACCCTAACCCTCTCCCCGTTGAGGGGAGAGGGGACCAGAAGCGCCGCGCCGATTTTGGGTGCGTGGTGAGTTCGGGAGCGCGCCGCCGTGGCGCCGGGCAGGTTGCCCGGCGCGACAGGCCGGTGGCCTGTGCTATCCGAGGCGGGCTGAAGCCCGCGCTCCAGGGTGCGGCGTTCACGCCTTGATGCGTGGTGTAATGGAATGCTCATGCTCGCCTTACCGGTCGCATGTAAATCACCAGACTGATTCCGTGGCAGCCAAACCTTTGAGAACGAGCTTCGTGTTCCGCGATAATACGATGGTTTGTGGACGGCGGGTGGTCAGTGTGATCGACTGCGTAGTCGCCGACATACTCCCAAAAATTCGGGCGGAGCTTGATGAACATTGGGATCGGGTCTTGTTGTCGTTCGCAAAGCCGTTCGGCAGCCTGCTTAACTCTCGATCCCTTGCCAGCCAAAATAATTTCGGGAGCGTCAGGATTGTGCTTGGACCGCCGGAGACAAGCGCACACGACTCGTCCACCGACGCTGGGTAAGTACTCAACTTGACTGCCACCAAGCTCACGGGCGATCACCAAGCGGCTGTAAGTTTCATGGAGACGGAATGGCATACCCTCAATTTGCGTTTGCGCGCATTTTTGAAATCTTCCACGCCAACATCACTGAACCGATGACGAGAAAGAAGAGGCCACTGCTCCGAAGGCTCGCGCGTTGTTCCTCATCGTACTCGCCGTGCTTGTCCGGCAGGCGCACAGTACCAAGGTCACGAACGGCTGGGCCTTCAAATGTGTGGTATTGCTCCTCCGTGTAGGTTCCGCCGAAATATCCATCCCAACTCATGCCCAATCCGCCGAGCAGCATGAACGAAGCGACGAAGCCGGTAATCCCAAACTTCTTCAGCTTTGAAACGATCGGCTTGAGCGATTTAGGAAGTTCCTCGTTTTTCATAAGCATTTATTTCCCCGCCTTCGCCACTTCGCTCATGTTGTCTTGGAATGCTTTCAAGAGCGCGTCGTCACCTGTCAGCCCGCTCTTCTGCGCGCGGTCGATGCATTCCAACATCCGCTTGTAATCCTTGGGCATCACCTTCACGAACTTCGGCACCATGTCGTCCCAAAGTTTGAGGATGTGCTGGGCGCGCGTGCTGTTCGTGTAGCGCGCGTGGCGGTCGATCATGCCGCGCACTTCGGCGATTTCCAGCGCCTCGGTGAGCTGGCCCAGCTCGACCAGTTCCTTGTTGCAACGGCTCGGGAAATCTCCCGTGACATCCAGCACGTAGGCGATGCCGCCGCTCATGCCGGCGGCGAAGTTGCGCCCGGTCGCGCCGAGCACGACGACGCGTCCGCCGGTCATGTATTCGCAACCGTGATCGCCCACCGCCTCGACGACCGCATGCACGCCGGAGTTGCGCACGCAGAACCGTTCGCCTGCCATGCCGCGGATGTAAACCTCGCCGCTGGTCGCGCCGTAGAGCCCGACGTTGCCGACGATCATGTTGTCCTCGGCCACGAAGGTCGAAGCCTTGGGCGGATAGACCATGATCTTGCCGCCGCTCAATCCCTTGCCGATGTAATCATTCGCGTCGCCTTCAAGTTCGATGGTGATGCCGCGCGGCACGAAAGCACCGAGACTCTGGCCCGCCGAGCCGAGGAACTTCAGGTGAATGGTGTCCTCGGGCAGTCCATCGCCGCCGTATTTCTTGGTCAGCTTGCTGCCGACCTGCGTGCAGACAACGCGGTTGACGTTGCAGATGGGCAAGGTGGCTTTGACCTTTTCGCCGCGTTCGAGCGCGGGCGCGCAGATGTCGAACAGGTGCGTGCGGTCAAGCGACGCTTCGAGTCCGTGATCTTGCTCCTGCATGCGGTAGCGCCCGACTTCGGGGCCGACCTGCGGCTGGTGGAACATCTTGCTGAAGTCGAGGCCCTTGGCCTTGTAGTGGGCAATGACCTTGTTCGTGCCGAGCATGTCGGTGCGGCCGACCATCTCGTTGATGGTGCGAAAGCCGAGCTTCGCCATTTCCTCGCGCAGGTTTTGCGCGACCATCTTGAAGAAGTTCACGACGTGATCCGGATTGCCGGCGAACTTTTTGCGCAACTCAGGATTCTGCGTGGCCACACCCACCGGGCAGGTGTCGCTGTGGCAGACGCGCATCATGATGCAGCCCATGACGACGAGCGGCGCGGTCGCGAAACCAAACTGTTCCGCGCCGAGCAACGCCGCAATCGCCACGTCGCGGCCCGTCTTCAACTGGCCGTCCGTTTCGACAAACACGCGGCTGCGCAGGTTGTTCAACACCAGCGTCTGGTGCGCCTCGGCGAGGCCGAGTTCCCACGGCGTGCCCGCGTGCTTGATGGAACTGAGCGGCGAAGCGCCCGTGCCGCCATCAAAGCCGCTGATGAGAATCACGTCCGCATGACCCTTCGCCACGCCGGACGCGATGGTGCCGACGCCGATTTCCGAGACGAGCTTCACGCTGATGCGCGCGTCGGAGTTGGCGTTCTTCAAGTCGTGGATCAACTCCGCCAAATCTTCGATGGAGTAGATGTCATGGTGCGGCGGCGGTGAAATCAGTTCCACGCCGGGCGTCGAATAACGAACCTTCGCAATCCACGGATACACTTTCTTGCCGGGAAGCTGGCCGCCTTCGCCGGGCTTCGCGCCTTGCGCCATCTTGATCTGGATTTCCTTCGCGTTGACGAGGTAGTTGCTCGTCACGCCGAAGCGTCCGCTCGCGACCTGCTTGATCGCGCTGTTCTTCGAGTCGCCATAATTTCGCGGCTGCATGTAGATCACGCGACTGATTCCGTGTTCCGTTGCACGGTCTGGCAAGGCTGCGTGTTGGGCAATTACCTGAGGGTCTGTTGAAAAGGATCGTGCCTCATAATCACCGACGTATTCCCATTCATTGGTCGCCCGCCTGATGAACACCGGAATGACGCTTCGCTGCTCGCAAAGCAAATGGGCTGTTCGCTCGGGTGCTCCAATGCCAGGCAAAATCACATCAGGAGCATTCGGATTGATGTCTGGCCGCAGACAGGCAGCGACGATGCGTCCATTGATTTCAGGCAAAAACTCAATTTGGCTTCCGCCACCTAGCGTATTGGCGATTGCAATACGGCTGTAGCGTTCCCCCCGAGCGAATGGCGAAGAACCTGTGTTGCTGATAAACCGCGCGGGGTCTTCGCCGCCTTCGCCGGTGTTGCTGCGACCGCCGATACGGTTCATGGCGATCGCGAGCGTCTCGTGTGCCTCGCTGGAGATGGAGCCGTAGCTCATCGCGCCGGACTTGAAGCGCGTCATCAGCGCCTCGACCGACTCGACTTCCTCAATCGGAATCGGCGTCGGCAGATACTTCAGATCGAACATGCCGCGCAGCGTGCAGAGATGCTTAAGCTGGTCGTTGATCTCCGTCGCGTATTCCTGGAACACCTTGTAGTTGTTCGTGCGCGACGAGAGCTGGAGCTTGTGAATGCTCTCGGGATTGAACAGGTGATACTCGCCGCCCGCGCGATATTGATACTGGCCGCCCACGTCGAGCGTCGGCACATGCGCGCCACGCTCGGGGAAGCCGGCGCGATGGCGCAGCTTGGATTCCTTCGCCAGCACGTCGATGCCCGCGCCTTCCACCTGCGACGAGGTGCCGGTGAAATACTTCGAGATGACGTCCTTGTTCAGGCCAATGGCCTCGAAAATTTGCGCGCCGCGATAGCTTGCCACCGTCGAGATGCCCATCTTGGACATCGTTTTGATGACGCTCTTGGTGCAGGCCTTGATGAAGTTCTTGACGCCCTTCTTGTGGTCAATGCCTTCGAGCAGACCTTCGCGAATCATGTCGTCGATGGCTTCGAATGCGAGATACGGATTGATGGCACCGCAGCCGTAGCCAATGAGCACGGCCATGTGATGCACTTCACGCGGCTCGCCGGATTCGAGCACGAGACCAATCTTCGTGCGCGTGCCTTCGCGAATCAGGTGATGATGCAGTCCCGCCACCGCGAGCAGCGCAGGAATTGCCGCGAGGTCATGCGTGATGCCACGGTCGGAGAGAATCAGAATGTTCGCGCCGTCCTTGATGGCTTGGCTCGCCTTGGCGAACAGTTCGCCCAGTGACGCTTCGAGTCCCGCCCCGTCTTTCTCCACCGGATACAGAATCGGCAGCGTGACCGACTTGAAGCCTGACTTGTCGATGTGCCGAAGCTGTTCCAACTGCTCGTTGTCGAGAATCGGGCCGTGAAGCTGAAGCATCCGGCAACTGTCCGCGCTGGGCTTGAGCAAGTTCTTCTCCGAACCAATCAGCGTGAACGCCGACGTGACGATCTCTTCGCGGATGGAATCGATGGGCGGATTCGTGACCTGCGCGAACAACTGCTTGAAGTAGTTGTAGATGATCTGCGGCTTCTCCGAGAGCACGGCGAGCGGCGTGTCGGTGCCCATCGAGCCGATGGGTTCGCCGCCGTCCTTGGCCATCGGCAAGATGAGCCGGCGGCAATCCTCGAAGGTGTAGCCGAACGCGAGTTCGCGCTGAAGCACGGTGTCGTGATCCGGCTCGTGATGGTGCGGCGGCACCGGCAGCGTGTCGAAGTCGATCAGGTTTTCATTCAACCAGATGCGATACGGCTTCTGCGTGGAGATGGTATTCTTCAATTCCTCGTCCGAGATAATTCTCCCCTGCTCGGTGTCGATGAGGAACATGCGTCCCGGCTGCAACCGGCCTTTGTAAGCCACGTTCTCCGGCGCGACATCCACCACGCCCACTTCCGAGGCCATGATGACGAGGTCGTCCTTGGTCACGTAGTAGCGCGACGGACGCAGGCCGTTGCGGTCCAGCGACGCGCCCATGACGCGCCCATCGGTGAAGGCCATCGCGGCCGGTCCATCCCACGGTTCCATCAGGCAACTGTGAAACTGATAGAACGCGCGCTTGTCATCCGGCATCGACGGATGATTTTCCCACGGCTCGGGAATCATCATCATCATGGCGTGCGGCAGCGAGTAGCCGGAGAGCACGAGCAGTTCGAGGCAGTTGTCGAAGACCGCCGAGTCCGAGCCGTCGGTGTTCGCGATGGGCAAGAGCTTCTTGATGTCGTCACCCCAGACGTCGCTTTGGAAAAGCATCTGGCGCGCGTTCATCCAGTTCACGTTGCCGCGCAGCGTGTTGATTTCCCCGTTGTGCGCGATGTAACGGTTGGGATGCGCGCGCGGCCAGCTCGGGAAAGTGTTCGTGCTGAAGCGCGAATGCACCAGCGCAATGGCCGTGGTCATCGCGGGATCGGTGAGGTCGGGATAAAAGAGATCGACCTGCTCCGGCATCAACATGCCTTTGTAGGTCAGCGTCTTGTACGAGAGCGAGGAGACGTAGAATTGATCACCGCCCGCCACCTGCACGCCGGTGCGGCGGTAGCGGATCAAATTCTCCGCGCGCTTGCGAATGATGTAGAGCTTCCGCTCGAACGCCATGTCGTCGGCGAGCTTCGCATTGCGCCCGATGAACACCTGGCGGACGAACGGCTCGCTGGCCTTGGCCGTGAAACCGATGGAAGAGTTGTTCGTCGGCACCGTGCGCCAGCCGAGCACGGTCTGGCCTTCTTCGGCGACGATCTGGTTGAACAGCTTCTCGCACTCCGCGCGCTGTCCGGCGTCCTGCGGCAGAAAGATTTGGCCCACGCCGTATTCCTTTGCGCCGGGCAGGGAAACTTTTTCCTTCGCCGCGACGGCTCGGAGGAAGTCATGCGGCACCTGCATGAGAATGCCCGCACCGTCGCCGGTGTTCGTCTCGCAGCCGCACGCGCCGCGATGATTCAGCTTCACCAGCGCGCCGATGGCGTCGCGAATGATGCCGTGGGACTTCTTCCCTTTGACGTGGGCGATGAAACCGACGCCGCAGGCGTCGTGTTCGAATTGCGGGTCGTAAAGACCCTGGGCTTGGGGTGCGGTTAGCATGCGTAAAATCCTTTCGTCGTCGCCGTAGCTGCTGGTGTGGACCGGCGGCCATATTCCGAACCCCAACGGGGTTCCATCCACCAGCCCAGGGTTGCGACGCCGTCGCTACCCTGGATTCCAGACGCAAAATCATTTTCAACCCTGAAGGGGTTGCATCCTTCCGGCACGAGGCGATTCAACCCCTTCAGGGTTGAACTCCATTCGCCCATGCGACCCAGGGTGGTCGCTGCGCTCCAACCCTGGGCTAAGTGATGCAACGCCGTTGGCGTTGGGAATGTACAAGCGCGCGCGCTCATGTATTTCTCGCCGCCTTTCTCTTCATCACCTTCACCGCGCCGTTGGTGTGAGAGCCGTTGCCGTTTTTGGCCGGCGTGCCGTGGGTGCCGTTCTGAAGCACTTCGATGAACGCCTCGGTGTTCGCGTAAAGTTTCCGCCCCTTGCGGTGAATGATGCCGACCGGCCGCGAAAATCCGTGGTCCGCCAGCGGCACCGCCGCGAGCGTGCCCAGTTCCAGCTCGTGCTCCACCGTGGGCCGGGGAAGCAGCGCCACGCCGGAACCGGCTTCCACCGCGCGCTTGATGGCCTCAATGTTGTCGAAGCGCATCATCACGTTCGCTTCGACGCCATGATCTTTTAGGAAGCGATCAATCTTTTTCCAAATCACCAACTCCGGGTCGAAGCCGACCAGCGTTTCATCCGCCAGGAGCCGCACGTCAAACTTCTTGAGCTTGGCGAACCGATGATCGCGGCGGCAGGCCAGCACCATCGGCTCCTCGCGCCACGGGATGACGGACACGCCCTTGCGTTCGGCGGGATAGGAGAGAATGCCGAGATCCACCTCGTCGCGGAGCACGCGCTCGCAGACCTGGTCGGGGTGGGTGTAGTCCACTTCCACTTTTGCCCCCGGATGCAATTGGTTGAACTGCTGCACGGACCGGCCCATGTCGGCGAAATTCAGGGAGTAAATGGCCGCGACGCGGATGACCGAATCCACGGCCGCGCTGCGGTCCTTGACCTCGGCCACCACTTCGGAATAACGGTCCACCACCTCGCGGCAGCCCTCGTAGAAAACTTTCCCCTCCTCCGTCACCGCCCAGGGGCGGCGTGAGCGGTCGATGAGCGAGACGCCGAGATTCTCCTCGATGTTCTGGATGGCCTGGCTGACGGAGGACTGCAAAACGTCATTGGCCTCGGCTCCACGGGAGAAGCTGTGGAACCGGACCACGTCGCAATAGATTTTTAAGGACTCAATCTGCATCAGAATTTACGATACTAGACCCGTTCGGGTTCGTTATATGTGATGCAGGAGAAAATCATGGTCAACCAATAACTTTGGAATCTTGTTCACAGGCCGGACGCAACCCCGGACTCACTGCCGCGCCCCGGTGCCCGACAAAAAAATGTGGCGGAAAACCGGTTTCCACCCTTAGGGTCGGCCCACGAGTGCGGCATTCACTTCCGCGCCGGAAACGAAAGAAAACTTATGCACATCGCCACCCAACTCGCCGTCTTCCTGGAAAACAAACCCGGCACGCTCGCCCGCATGTGCGACTCCATGGAGGAGGCCAAGATCAACATCTACGCCTTCACCACCAGCGACACCGTCGATCACACCGTGGTGCGGCTGATCGTGAGCGACACGCGCAAGGCCATGCTCATGTTCGAGGAGCACGCCACGCTCGTGGTCGAGAACGAAGTGCTCATGATCGAGGGGGACAACAAGCCCGGCTCGCTCGCGGCCATCGCGCACAAGCTCTCCAAGGCCAGGATCAACATCGAGTACGCCTACTGCGCGACCGCGCCGAATTCCAAGAAGGGGCTGCTCATTCTCCGTCCGTCGAACTGCAAGAAGGCGCTCAAGGTCTTGAACACCTAGCCGGCCACAGGCGCGGCGGGAGAAGAGGGTGTCTCGCGAAGCGGACGAAGGAAGCGAAGGACGGAGGGGAAAATTCGTGCTTGGGAAACCCCGCTGATGTGATGGGCCAGATGCCGCCGGTTCAACCACTGTCTTCTTCGCGGCCTTCGCGAGACTCAGTTTCCAGTCACGTCGTCTGCCCCGGCCCGCGCTACTCGTAGCGCAGCGCTTGAATGGGATCGAGCTTGGAGGCTTTCAGGGCCGGGATCAGCCCCGCCAACAAACCCACGCAGGCACTGAAAGCGAAGGCCATGATCATGGCGGTGGGCGTGATGACGGGGGAATTGCCGGTGGGCTGCAAGTAGGCCAGCAAAGCCACGAAGCCGTAGGAGACGACCAATCCCGCCAGTCCGCCCATCACGCCGAGGACCACGCTCTCGACCAGAATCTGGATGAAGATGGCGCTGGTGGTGGCCCCCACGGCTTTGCGCAGGCCGATCTCGCGGACGCGTTCGGTGATGCTGGCCAGCATAATGTTCATGATGCCGATGCCGCCGACGAGCAGGCTGATGGCGGCGATGATGCCGCCGCTGACCCGCGCGTTGCGAATGGCGGTGTTGATGTTCTCCACGTTGTTCTCCTGCGTCTGAAAGCTGAAATCCTCGATGCCGCGATGGGTCAGCATCATCACGTTGCGGGCCTGTTGCAGGGCGGGTTCGAGCTGGGGCAGGCTGCTGACTTTCAGATCAATGTCGCTCAGGCGCGGGTCGGGAATGTTGTTTGAGCCGGCGGCCGAACGGAAGCGCACCCACATGGTGTTGAGCGGAATGTAGGCGGTGTTGTTCTTGCGGCGGAAAGCCCAGTTGTTGCCCCCCCCGCGCCCTTTGCCTCCGCCCCAGCCGCTGGTACGGGTCACAGTCTGAGTTTTTTCCAGCCAGTCACCCGTGGCTTTGAGTGCGCGGATTTTTTTATCCGATTCGCTTTCGTAATGTTCGAACATCCCGATGACGTGAAAAGGCTGGCCGCTGATGTTGATGATTTCCCCGATGGGGATGATCTCGCGCCCGATTTCCTCCGGGGTGCCGAAGAGTTCATCGCGCAGGCCGGTGCCGATGACGACGACGTTTTTGGCCTGTTCATCGTCGAGATCGGTGAAGAAGCGGCCGTGCTCGATCTTGTGGAGGTTCATTTCCAAAACGACGGGCCAGACGCCGACGATTTGAGAGGGGGTGACGCTGTTGGGGCCATAGGTCATCAAGAGGTTGCGCGTCCGCATTTCCGGCGAGATCAGCCTCAGCAAGGGCGCGCTTTGCTTGAGCGCGTACACGTCCTGAATGGTGCGGCCGGGCGCTTCGTTTGCCCGGTGCTCCTGTTCGGTGGGCACGGGTTGCTCGTCGGTCATCACCTTGTCGAGTCCACCCAGGGCGATGAGCGATTCTTTCATCCCGTTCTCCATGCCCTTGGTGATGGCCGACATGCCGATGAGGCTGGCCACGCCCAGAATAATGCCGAGCATGGTCAGGGCGGAGCGGAGCTTGTGCGCCCAGATTTCCTTGAGGCCGACGGTGATGGCGTTGGCGAGGTTCACGCTGGGAAAATGACGAATGGCGAATGACGAATGACGACCAGCCGGCAGCATAAGCTTTCAGCGGGCAAGTCTGGCTCTTGGAATTGAGACATCGGCATTAGTGTTCTTTCACCGGGGTTAAAATAATTTTCTGCGCCGGCTCCGTTCTCTGACCCAGGAAGCGCGCGGCCAATTCATCAAATCGCGTCACCTCGTCCGTGACGAACGGATGCACGAGTCCCTGGCGCTTCC
>JAYVWQ010000015.1:0-4583 GCA_043785945.1 Akkermansia sp. | reverse complement strand
GCAGCTCGGCCATGGCCTCGGCCTTGGCGGGATTCGAGGCGACAGGCGTAACCGGCGGTGGAGCCACCACCGGAGCGACGGGCGCGACGATTCTAGGCGGCGGAGTGGGAACAACGGTTCGCGCCGGACCGGAGGACGGCGCTCCGGCGGCGGGGCGGGCCGGGGCACCGCTCAGGGCGCGCAGGGTTTCCGGTGCCACGGCCACGAACTGCGCGCCATCACGTTGCATCGACTGGAGGTGTTCGATGGTGGCGTCAACAAGCTCGTGAAACTCGGCAGACATGCGGCGCAGCGTAGCGAGCGCGGGGAAAGATGGCAGGAGAATTTGCCGGTCAGAAATTTCCGTCCCCGTAGCGGTGTCTCGTGACAGCGCGGCAAAAAACTCTTTAACCACGGATGGACACGGATGAAGACGGAAGATTGGAATTCTTTCTCCCCATCCGTGAAATCCGTGAAATCCGTGGTTAAAATTCCCTCCCTCAATACACCAGCACCAGCACGGCCGCCTGTTCGGCGGACTTCACCACGTCCTCAAACTTCCGCTCCTTGGTGTTCGCGTCCAGGTGGTTGTCCGCAAGGATCTTTGCCGACACCACGCTCACATTGTTCCTGCGCTCGCTGTCAGCCCCGTTAGGGGCGGCATCTTTGTAGAATCGTGCAATTTCCAACCATCCAAGCTCCGTCAGGAGCGGCATCGTGTTGGAGGAAAATGAGCGATGTGAACCACACAGGCTGGGGGCAGATGCCGCCCCTCCGGGGCTTGGGGATTTGTTTATGGCGGCGTTTTCTACAAAGATTTCGCTCCTGACGGAGCTAACTGCCACCACCGGCAACGCCACAAACCGGCCCTCCGCCTTGAGCAACGCGAGGTCATTGGCCGCATCCACCTTCACCACCTTGGCGGCAATGATGCCCGCGCCCGTGACCAACCGTACTTGCGAGGACTCTTTGACCACATGCTCGTTCGTGATCAGAAATCCATCGTCGGTGATAAAGAAACCTGTGCCGGTGGCGGAAGGTCGAGAAGTAAAAATTTCTTCTGGTGAACCGGTTTCTCCCGGCTCCAACGTCTTGCGCGGCTTAAATGTGCGAGTCAACCGTTGCGCTTCGGCAATTTGTTCAGCGGTCATCCTGCTTTCCAGATTGGGCAAGGATTTCTTCGATTCCTCGTCCGCGTGGCCTTGAGCCGCCGCAAGGTTGAGCCAATAGTGAGCCATCACGTAATCCGTTACGACGCCCTCGCCTCTAAAGTAGAAAACGCCAAGGTTGTACTGGCCTTGTGCGAAGCCAAGTTCAGCCGCCTTACGGTACCATTTCACTGCTTCGACTGGGTCTTTAGCGACGCCGTAGCCTTTAGCGTAGGCATACCCGAGATGAACTTGGGATCGTGCTTCACCATGTTCAGCCGCTTTGCGATACCATTTCACTGATGCAGCCAAATCTTTTCTCACGCCGGTTCCGAAAAAATAGCAAATGCCGAGGTGGAGTTCTGCTTTGGCAAATCCTTGATCGGCGGCTTTGCGAAACCACTTCACGGCTTCACGAGAGTCTTTGGGGGTGCCGTTGTTGCTGTAAATCGGCCATGATGGAATACCAGAGGAACTAACGCCGTCAGCACGGTCTCTTTCGATGCCGCTGCTGGGGCTGTAAAAATCTATCCCAAGTTCAAATTGAGCTGAAGCGTCGCCCATTTCAGCCTTGGTTTTGATTTCCTCGAATCGCTTGCGGTTTGCCTCGCTCTGTTGGGCGGGCAGTTGAACAACAGCCGCACCCAGCAAGAACAAAAGAACCCAGATCAACTGGAATGCTTTCACGTCGGGAGAGTATTTGGTTCTGAGATTCTGGCAAGTCCTCGCGCTAAAACTGACAACGACATGGCGGGTGCGTTTGAGTTACTCAATTCCTTTTTTCAGATTGTCGTAAGCTCGCAATCAGTCTGTTCAATGCAGCGGCGTATTTTGGCTTGTCAGTCCAGTCGCGAAAATCCCCAGCGACTTTGGATACAACGTCAGCCCTTCTTGGATGATTCCATTCGTTGAAGATGTAATCGTCCAACTTGATCGGAAAAAGCACTGACCGATGCTCTTGATCCTCGCGAGCCAAAGCACGCTCAACCTCCCGAAGGACAGGCCCGCTTTGCAGTGAGTGCTTTGAACAAACGACAATCACCTTGTCGTGCAGACGAATACCTTTGTCGATCTCTGACCAAACGCCCTCGCCCCATGTGGCATTGTTTGGGAAATACCAAGTCCGGATTTTCTCACGCCGCAAGTCGGCATTCAATCGCTCGCAAAATTCTTGATCAAGATGGCTGTAGCTGATGAACGCCGAATAGAAGCTAATCGGTTCCCCTGAAAACGAATTCAAATAGGGAAGCATCTCTATTGGAAACCCAAGGTCACGCAAAACGCTGTCTGGAATTTTGCCGGCTGAGTAACGGATTGTTTCCAAATCAAAAGTGGATGAACCAACGTGGCGGAGCGATTCCCAGCCGCGCGCCTGGGACAAGTCGCACCCAGCGAAAACTGTCTCTGCAAGCACTGCCTCAGAGAGATCAGCCTCCGCGAAGCGGCAGCCTCGAAACGTCGTGTGAAACAATTGTGCCCCCCTGAACTTGGCTGCCCCGAAGGAACAAGATTGGAAGCACGCTAAGCGCAGATGCGTGCGGTAAAGTCGGGCAATATCCAACGAACAAGAATTGAAGAAGGCACCTTCGCACTCTGCACCATCGAGGCCACAGTTGCTCAGGTTTGAGTCGATGAAGAAGCTCAGAGGCAGTTTGGTTTTTTCCAAATGTGCATCGCTTAAATCCACGAAGTTGAAAATAAAGCCAGTCAGGTCTCGTCCGGCGAGCGGCGCGCCCCGTAGATCGACGCAATAAAGATTCTCCTCTCTCCACTCGTGCCACGCCTCTTTGCCTTCCAAGATTTTTTGCAGAGCTGTCTTGTTCATCCGGTGTAATGCGCTTCGACGGGCGATGATTTTCCATCGTCCTCAAGAATGGAATGGAAATTCTTTCTGCCGCACCGCCGCCCGCCCCGCGTCGCCGCCTTCGGGAACCAGCCGCCCGCTTCTTCCCCCGCCCGCCGGTGCCGCCCGTCCCGCGAACTCCCCATGGCCCGCGCTCTGCCGCCCAGCCCCGTTCGGGGCGGCATCTTTGTAGAACCAACGCGAAGAGAACTCCCAAGCTCCGTCAGGAGCGGCATGACCCGGGCAAACATTCGCCGAAGCATTTCCAGATTATGCCGCCCCGAAGGGGCTGGAGAATTGATTGGTGGTCGTTTCTACAAAGATGTCGCGCCTACGGCGCTGCCGCCCGTCCCACGTCGCGGCCTTCGGGAGCCAGCCGCCCGCTTCTTCCCCCGCCGTCCGCTGCCGCCCGTCTCGCGAACTCCCCATCGCCCGCGCTTGCCCGCCGCGCCGCTCGCGCTTGGCGTGGCAATCATTTCAATAATTCAGCAGCGAATGCAGCGGTCATTTGCTGCCAGGCCTGCACGATCACACGGCCATCATCGGGATGCAGTCGCCCGATTTTGTGGTGAACGAGGCGGTGGTCGATGGTGGCGAGCTTCGTCAGACGAACGGTGGAAGCGCGCGGCAAACCAATTTCCGACCAGCGTTGCAAGGCCACGTCGGAAGCTTCGCGCGGAGGATGCGTGGTGAGGCGGGCGACCAGCAGATCAACGTCGCCGCTGATGAGCACCAAACCGGGGCGGCGTTTGTGGGTTTGAAGATCGGAAAAGGGAAACTCCACCGAGACGACATCGCCGACCTTAAACGCGGTCATAGATGGCGTCATCGGGCGAGTCGTCCTGGAAAAACTTTTCGAGGGCGAGCCGCTGCCAGTCGAGGTCTTCGGTGGTGCGCCCGATCAATTGCGGCATGTCCTTGTAGAGCTGGAGACGTTCGGGCAAAGGCAGCGTTCCAATCGCTTGTTCGATTTCCTGGAGCGTTTTCATTTCTTGATCATCTCCGGTTCCGGCGGGACGGCGGCGGCGCTCCGCTCAAAACAGTTTCCATGTCCACAAAGCGTCCGGCCTCGGCGTCTTTCATGGCTTCCTTGAATTCGTCGGGTATCCACGAGTCGTCGTGTTCGACCGGCGGCAGGTGCTTGAACTGCTCAATGACTTCGTGCGCGCTCATCTGTGGGTGGACTGTGCTCCGGCGTGCCCTTGAAGTCAAAATGGATTACCGCCCGTCCCGCGTCGCGGCCTTCGGTCTGGCGCATCCGTGTCCGGTGGGCTGCAACCCCTTCAGGGTTGGGAAAAATCATGGGCCATTTCCCAGGGTAGCTCGTGCCTCGCAACCCTGGGCTGAATGCTGAAATCCCTTTGGGATAAAAAAGTTCGCGCTGCGCCGTCGCCGTGCTCCCCGGCAGGCCGGCCACAAAAAAAACCGGCGGACTCTTGCGAGTCCGCCGGTCGTGAATCTGTAGCGCAGCCTTACGGCTTCTCGTCCGTGACTTCGGCGGCGTCGAAGGCGTGCTGGAGCGCGACGAGGTCTTCGCCGGGCTTGAGGTTGTCGAGCATCTTCTGCTCGGCCACGAGCTGCTCGGTGGAGTAGTTGGCGGCCTTGATGGACAG
>JAYVWQ010000014.1:0-6692 GCA_043785945.1 Akkermansia sp. | reverse complement strand
TCCGCGCGCGGAGCGACGCGCCCCACCACCCTCGGCCCGGTTCCCGCGCTCTTCATCTTGCGTCGCGGCTTGCCACCCGGCGTCGGTGAAATTAAACTGCCGTCATGTCCGCGCTTGAACAAATTGAGAAGACGGTGCTGGCCCTGCCCATCGCGCAACGGGCCACGCTGGCCGAGGCGTTGTTGAGTTCACTCCCCCCGGCGGCTGAGGTGTGGACGGAGGCGGAGGAGCTGGCCGAAGTGGAGCGACGCGAACGCGAGATCGAAAGCGGCCAGGTCCAACCGCTCGCGGACGCCGAATTCTGGCGGCGCGTCGAAGCGGGCCGCCAGCGGTGAGAATCGAATACCATCCCGCCATCGAGTTGGATGTGGCCGGGGCGCTGCGGCGTTACGACGCTGTTTCGCAGCGATTGGGTGAGGAGTTCAAAGCGGAATTGCGCCAATTCATCAATGTGGCCGCCGCGAAGCCCGGCAGGTTTCACCTGATCAAACCCGGTTTTCATCGCGCGAATCTAAAACGCTTTCCCTATCACTTTATTTACCGCGAACTGCCCGACGGCATCCGCGTGACCTTGGTGCGCCATCACCACCGGCATCCGGGTTTTGGGATGGGACGAGCGTGACCGTGCCGCCGACAGCTTGCTGGCGAAGGCGAATTCACAACGGACGAGGACGGCGCTTTTGGAACGGCGCGGAGTCGATGATGCCCGTGAGCAGCGCGGAGAAGCGGCCCTGATCCTGGTCCAGTTGCGCCACGATGCGGTCCACCGCCTCCACGTCGTAATACTCCACGCCGCGACCCAGCGCGTAGGTGAGCATCTTCTCAGTCAGGCAGCGGTAGAAATCCAGCCGGTGGGTCGTGGCCAGCACGCGCTTCACTTCGCGGATGTCCTGGAACGTCTCGCCAGTAATCAACTTGCCGGAGGCTTCAATGGGCTGCTTCCGCTCGGTGTCGCGCCACATGCCGAGAGCGTTGAAATTTTCCAGCGCCAGGCCAAGCGGGTCCATGCGGTTGTGGCAGGAACTGCACAGCGCATCCTTGCGATGCAGCGCGAGCACTTCCTTCAAGGTCGGCTGACGGCCTTGCAAATCCTTCTCCGCTTCTTCCAGCGCGGGAATGTCCGGCGGCGGCGGCGGCGGCGGCACGCCCAGGATGTTGTCGAGGATGAACAGGCCGCGCTTCACCGGCGAGGTGCGGGTGGGATTGGACGTGACGATGAGCGCCGAGCCGTGGGTGATGACGCCGCCGCGCGGACTGCCCGCGGGCAACTCCACGCGGCGCATCTCGGGGCCGGTGATGTTGAGATTGGTCAGCGCGTAATGCTTCGCCAGTTTCTCGTTGAGGAAGGTGTAATTGGCATCGATCAACTCCAGCACGCTGCGGTTCTCACGCATCACGTAGCCGAAGCACATCTCCGTCTCCTCGCGCAAAGCCCGGCGCAAATCACGGTCGAGCTCCACATTGTTGCGATTGTTCTGCTTACGGCGGCGATCAAACATCGCCTGCAGTTCGGCCTTCTGTTCCGGCGTCTTCTGCTCGTCGGGAATGGCGTTGAGTTCCTGGAAACGCTGGCGGCGCTTGTTGAAGTCGGACTCCTCGCCGCTGTCCCGCGCGAGCACGACGAAGGCGTTGATGTCGATGCCCTCCACGTCGCGCACCTGCAACCACTGCCCGACGAAATTCTGCACGAACGCCTCCGCGCGCCGGTCCGCCAGCATCCGCTTCACCTGCGCGTCGAGGTTCTGGCGCAGCGCGTGGCGTTCGGCGAGACGGAACAATTCGCCATCCGGCATGGTGGACCAGAGGAAGTAGGAGAGGCGCGAGGCCAGGGCGTATTCGTCGAGCAGCGACGCCTTGGCCGAACTCGCAGCCGGCTGGTTTTTCCCTGCTTTGACTTTCAGGCCGCGGTCCGCCGCTTCCACGTCTTCTACGCGAAACAAAAATCTGGGCGACGCCAGCACGGGCACCAGCGCCTGCGCGATGCCGTCCTCGAAACGCTTGCCGGGTTGCGAGTAACTGCCCTCGGCAATCGCCACCAACTTCGCCAGCGTGCGCTCATCCACTGGGCGGCGATAAGCCCGCTGCGCAAAACGTCCCAACACCTCCCGCGCATACTTACGACGGGCGGTCGCCGACTCGGGCGGGTCTTGGGTGAAGAACAAGTCGAAGTTTTTCGGGCGCACCCAGTGCTTTTCCTCCGTCGGCCCCTGCACCCGCACCGTCGTCATCCGCAGATCGAGCGAGTTCGTTTTCTGCTCCACCGGCGTGAGCGGTTTCAACTCCAGCGCGAGGTGATGTTCGCCCGCTTCCCATTTGTCCTCCATCTCGAACTTGAGTTTCTTGCCCGTCGCCCACCAGCCAAATTCGTTGTGCCACAGTTCCTTTTCGTCGGCCTTGAAGCTCACCTGGTTCGTGCCGGGATCGAAATCAAACTGCCCGAGCACTTCCACTTCGAGGACGACGCGGTAATCGCCCGCGTGTTCCGCCTTGAAGGTGTGCGCCAGCGTCGCCTCGTCGTAGAAACTCACCCGCTCGCCGCTGCCCTTGCCACCCACGCGACGGAACTCGTTGCCGGAAATCGCCGTCTCCGCCACCACGCGCGGCAGGCGCGGCACCGCCCCGGCCACGATGACTTCCGCCGCCTGCATGTATTTCTCCAGCAGCAGCGGCGACATGCTCAACACGTCGCCGATGTTATCGAAGCCGTAGCCCGTGTCGTCCGGCGGCAGCTCCTCTTCGACCTTGAAATCAAAACCCATCAGGTCGCGGATGGTGTTGCGATACTCGACGCGATTCAGCCGCCGCACGGTGACGCGGCCGGGATCGGGATTCTGCGGATCGATGCCGAAGGCGGAATACTTGATCCACTGCTCCAGCGTGGCCCGCTCGTCGGCCGAGGGACGCGGCTTCTTCTCCGGCGGCATGAGGCCGGCGCGGACATTCTTCAAAACCTTGGACCACAGTTCGTGATTCAGCAGCCCGTCGCCCGGCTTGAGCGTGTCGAAATCCACCCCGCCCTTCTTCGCCCCGTCCGCGTGGCAGTCGGAGCAGTACTCGGTCAGGAGGGGCTGGATGTCCTTGCGGAATTGCGCCTCCACCTCCGCCGCCCCGGCGGACACGACCACGAAGGGAAGAACGAACCGGCAGGCCAACTGCAGGCCAGTTTGAAATCGGCCGGCCAACGAACCATCGATCCTAGTTTGTCTCTCGTGCTTGGTCATCATGGGAACGCTCTCACAAGAAATCATAGCGGCCCTCTTGTCGAGACAATGGAACGAATCGGAAGCACAGGCGTCATCACTTCGAAATCGCACCGCCGGGCGTTCTGCTTGGGACGCTGGCCCCGCCTCCCCGCTGCGGCTGAGTCACAAAAGCCGCGACATCCTTCGCGGCCTTCGTCTCCACGCCGGGCTTTTGCAGGAAACCAAGATCGCGGAACCACTCGATGTAGCGGTCCTGCCATGTGCCAAACGGAATGCCATTGCGATGCGTCAGACCACCGCTCATGCGACTGCCGTCGGGCAACGGATCGCCGGGATGACGACCGTTGCCGTAGATGTGCATCTCCACGTTCGGGATGCCGGCGTTGAGCATGGCGGTAAAATATTCGTTGGCCCAAATGGCATGGCCACGATCCCCGGCCCCGGCGCAGGTGATGAAGGCGGGCGGCGTGTGGCGCGGAATCGGCGGCGTCGCCCCGCGCGCAAACGGCGTGGGACCGGGATAAACGATCCCGACAAAATCGGGCCGCGAGGAAATCCCGGCCAGCGGATCACTCGCCGCGTTATTCGTCTTGTCAAAGTCCTCGAAGAAGATCGCGGCCGGAGCCGCCAGTTCCGCGCCGGCCGAAAAACCCATGAGGCCAATCTTGTTCGGGTCGATGCCCCACTCCTTGGCGTGTGCGCGCACGAGGCGGATGGCTTGGAGCGCGTCATTGACCGCATCGACCTTGGCATCGTAGCCGTCCTTGCGGAGCCGATTGCGGAGGATCACGGTGTTCACGCCGTAGTTAAAAAAGTAGGGCACGAAATCCGCGCCCTCGGTGCCGACGTTGAGCGTGTTGTGCCCGCCGCCCGCCGCCAGGATGATGGCCGCGCCCGTGTTCAGCCCGCCCTCCACCGTATGCACCTCGATGGACGGGTTGTGAATGTTCGTAATCCAACTGATGCGCCCCGGCACCGCCTTGCTGACGTTGTAATACTCCGCCTCGCGCACGCGCGCCGCTTTCAGGAACGGCGAGCCAGGCGGATAGAGCGGCACCACCACGCCGCCTTGCAGGATGGGTTGCGGCGCGTAGGGCGCATCATTGGTCGGGCCAGGCTTGGGCACGCCGAGCGAAGCGGCGGTTTGAGCGAAAGCCCCCGGCATCGACAGCAGCAGTGCGAAACAGAAGGTTGCGAGTCTCATTCTTCTCATAATGGGTTGATGGTTCAATCGGGGGCGTGTCACTTGAAATCGCCGAACGTCACCTGCTCCGGCGCGCTGGCCTCGTCGAGAATTTGAATCGTCGTGGCCGGGCCGAGGTCGGGATTTTCCCACGAGCGCAGCACCCACACAATTTTCTTGTCGGGCGTGAACTCCACGGCCTGCACCGGTGGATTGGTCCGGTCCAGCTTCCCGCCCCATTCGTTGAACCAGTTGTTCACGAGCGTGTTGCCGTTCGACAATCGCCACGCGAGTTGCAGGCTGTTCATTTTGAAATCCGGCGAGTCAGTGCCCGGCGTGATGGTGGAAACGGTTTCGCCGGTCTGAGTCACTTCGCGGATGGACGGGCGATCCACGACGAGGAAATTACCGTTCTTCAACGGCGTCACGCCCCACGGATTAGGGGCCGGGAATGAGCGGACTTCCTTGCCGTTCGCGTCGTACTCGCAAACTTTCTTCGCATCCATGTGCGCGAGCAGCAGCGTCCCCCTCGAAGTGATGCGCCCGTGGCGGAACTGTCCGTGAACGCTTTTGGGATTGCCGACGGGCACTTGAAATTCCTTCTTGGTCTCGCCGGTCTTGATATTCACCACCTTGACCAGCGCCGGGTCGCCGTTCTGCACATAGAGCACATGCTCGGTGCCGATGGGCATGGCCGTGTGGATTTCCGTGCCCTGGGGCGCGTCCACATTCCACAGCACTTTTTTCTCTGGCGAGATCAGCTTCACGGCGTATTGATGCGCGAGCAGCAGGTTGCCATTGGAGAGCAGCACCGCGTCGCTGATCTCGCCCCGGCCCTCCGGATCGTCGTACTCCCAGACCACTTTCCCTTTCCTGACGATGAAGGCGCGGCGCTGTTTCGACTCGCCGGCATACATGAAATCATGCTGCGCCAGTCCTTTCCCCGGCAGGATTTGCGCCGGGGCGGAGGAGCCTTCGGCGGCCCGGCACTGGAAAGAGGCGAGCGGAGCAAGGCCGAACGCCACGACGAGGACCATGAATCGATTCTGTTTCATAAATTTTTCGAGCGAGGCCGAAGCTTCACCGGACGGACAAAGTTTTCCAAGCCTCGGAATTCCCAGCCGCGCAACTCGACTCCGCATCACAGCCCTTTGCCCGGAGCGCGGCTCTCCAGAGCCGCAGCGGCTTCGCCAGTGCCGGGACGCAGGAAAGTTCGTGCGCCACCTTCGCCTTCGGAGCTGCTGCGGCTCTGGAGAGCCGCGCTCCCATGCCTCATTTCGCCGGCGCGGCGGCTGGCTCCGCCTTCATCCCCTGCCCGTCGTTGAAGACCATCACGGCGGTCGGTTGGATCGGATCATATTTATTGCGCCGGGACATAAACCCAATGGGTGTGCTGCGTGCCGGGGAAGACACTGCTCGGAATGACCTTCGCCTCGGTGAACTTTCCTTTAGGCACGCCGTCGCGCGGCTTGGAATCGCGCCGTTCGGGAAGAACACAAATGCGGTGCGAAGCGGCGCGCCGCTGGCGGTCATGGCCAGTTTGTTGACTATTTTCGACTCAGCCGCGAGCGCCTTCAACGCGCTTATCGACTCAAACGCCGGCAGCGTCAGGCACGCGCTAACCCCGCGCATGGTCACCGCATCGGCAGGTAGCCACTATCCAACATCCACTCCTCGAAGCGCGTGGCCCAGGCACCGACGGGTTTTTTGTTGCTGGCGCGCAGGCCGAAGCCGTGGCCGCCGGTCGAATAGATGTGGAGTTCTGCCGGCACTCCGGCGCGTTTGAAGCGGAGATAAACTTCGGCGAGACCTTCCGAAATATCTTTGCGGTCCGTATAAGAACACGCGAGAAAGACGGGCGGAAAATTGTTCGTGGGCTGAATGTCGCCGGATCGTCCGGGATAAATGAGCGCCTGAAAATTCGGCTTGGAATTCTGCCGGTCAATCGGATCAGCCGCGTCCGCCGGACCGTTGCCGCCCCGTGCGCAAACCAGGTTCACCAATTCGCCACCCGCCGAAAAACCAATCGCCCCCACGCGCGCCGGATCGATGTTCCATTCCGTCGCGCGGCTGCGGAGGAGCCGCAGGGCGCGATGCGTGTCGGCGAGCGACTCGACTTCGATCTGGTAGGTCGAGTTGGTTTCGCGGGCGAGCCGGTGCTTAAGCACGAAGGCCGCGATGCCGCGCTCGCTCAACCATTGCGCGACGTTGTAGCCCTCGTGGGTGATGGCGAGGTTGCGGTGGCCTCCGCCGGGAATGACCAGCATCGCGGTGCCGTTGGCCGATCCCTTCGCGGGAAAATAGGG
>JAYVWQ010000013.1:0-3754 GCA_043785945.1 Akkermansia sp. | reverse complement strand
ACGGCAACGGCAGCACGGCCTGGGGCATCAACGTGGGACCGGGCCGGCGCAATCAGGATCGCAAGGCGGTCTTCGTGGCGGAGAAACCAGCGGGCTTCACCAACGGCACCTACTGGCGCATCGGCCTTCAGCAGAATCACGGCGGCTGGAACAGCGACGACCACATGAACAACAACCTCGGCCGCTTCCGCATCAGCGCCACGAAGGCGGGCGGCGAAGTGAAAGCTGATCCGTTACCGAGGAAGGTGCGCGACATTCTCGCCCTCAAACGCGACCAGCGCACACCAGTGCAAGTCGCCACGGTGTTCAGCTACTGGCGCACCACGGTGCCAGAGTGGAGGGACGCCAACGAAAAAATCGAGACGCTGTGGAAAGACTACCCGGAAGGGGCGACCTCCATGACACTGCTCTCCCGCGAACAACCGCGCGAGACACATCTGTTGCGGCGCGGCGACTGGCTCAAGCCGGCCAAGTCCGTGACGCCCGGCGTGCCCGCTATTTTCCATCCCCTGCCCAAGGACGCGGACGGTTCCCGGCTTACTTTTGCGAAGTGGCTCGCGGATCGAAAATCGCCCACGACTGCGCGCGTGATGGTGAACCGCGTCTGGCTCGCCTACTTCGGCCAGGGCTTGCTCGCCACGCCGGAGGATTGCGGCACGCAGAGCGAAACGCCGTCGCATCCCGAACTGCTGGACTGGCTCGCCGTTGATTTCATGGATCACGACTGGAGCTTCAAACATCTGCACCGCCTGATCGTGACGAGTTCCACTTACCGGCAGTCGTCGAAGCTCACGGCAGCGGCATACGAGAGCGATCCATACAACCGCCTGCTCGCGCGCGGACCGCGCTTCCGCGTGGAGGGCGAGATCGTGCGCGACATCGCGCTGGCCGCGAGCGGCCTGTTAAATCCCAAGCTGGGTGGGCCCAGCATCATGACTCCCGCCCCGGCGTTTCTTTTCGAGCCGCCCACGAGCTACGCACCGTTTCCGTGGAAGCACGAGACCGGCCCCGACAAATACCGGCGTGCCCTTTACACCTTCCGCCGCCGCTCCACGCCCTACCCGGCGCTGCAAACTTTCGACGTGCCCAACGCGGACTCGGCCTGCGTGCGCCGGCAGCGTTCCAACTCCCCGCTCCAGGCGCTCGTCACGCTGAACGAACCACTCTTCGTCGAGTGCTCGCAGGCTCTCGCGCGCAAGACGCTGACCGAGGGCGGCCCGACGGATGAGCAGCGCATCACCTTTGCCTTCCGCCAGACGCTCGCACGTAATCCGCAGCCGGACGAAGTGCAGGAACTGATGGCGTTGTTGAACAAGGAGAAGCAGCGCATGGCCGACGGTTGGGTGAACGTGTCCGAAGTCGGCACCGGGACTACTGCCATCCCGAAAAACTTGCCGACGGGCGTTACGCCCACGCAACTGGCCGCCTACACGCTGGTGTCACGAGTGCTGCTGAACCTCGACGAGACGATTACGAAGGAATGACGGGGGTAATTCCGAATGACGAATGAGTAATGACTAAGGAAGTTCCAATGGCTAATGACGAAATTGTCGCGCTGGGGAATGAGAGTCCGGGCGAGGAATTGTTTTGGGCTGAGGGCGCTTTGCTTATGCACGACGGCGCGGCGGCGGGCGGGCGGATTTACGATCTGGAGGAAAGGACGGCTCGCTTGGGTGAATCGGTCATTCGATTTGCGAAGAAGATTCCGCGCAGTCCGGTGAACGACCGGCTCATCGACCAACTCGTGGGCGCGGCGACCAGCGTGGGGGCAAACTACGCCGAGGCCGACGATGGCGTGTCGCGCAATGATTTCCGACATCGCATCGGCATCTGCCGGAAGGAGGCGCGCGAAACAAAACACTTCCTGAGAATGGTGGCCACCGCCGAGGAAAACTTGAAACCCGAGGCCCGCGCGCTCTGGCAGGAAGCCAAGGAACTGCATCTCATCTTCTGCGCCATCTGGAGGAAATCAGCATGAACGCCGCGCGCTCTCGGAATATTTTGAAATTCGTCCTTCGACATTCTTTCGTCATCACTCATTCGTCATTCGTCATTTCAATATGAACTGCCAATCACACTTGTATCGCGGACAGAGCCGGACGGAGATCACGCGGCGCTGGTTTTTTCAGCAGTGCGGCGTGGGTCTGGGCAGCATCGCACTGGGCGCGCTGATGGGACAGAGCGGCTGGGCCGCACCAGCGCTGAACCCACTGACCCCCAAGCAGCCGCACTTCAAGCCGAAGGCCAAGCGCGTGATCTATTTGTTCCAGGCGGGCGGGCCAAGTCATCTTGAGTTGTTCGACAACAAACCCGAACTGGCCAAGTTCGACGGCAAGCTGCCCCCGGCGGAAATGTTGAAAGGCTACCGCTCCGCATTCATCACGCCGAACTCCGCGCTGCTCGGGCCGAAGTTCAAATTCAAGAAGCACGGCCAGTCCGGCGCGGAGTTGTCGGAACTGTTGCCGCACCTCGCCGAGGTCGCGGATGACATCGCGATCGTGAAGTCGATGCACACGGATGCGTTCAACCATGCGCCCGCGCAGATTTTCATGAACACCGGCTCGCAGCAGTTTGGACGGCCCAGCTTCGGCTCGTGGGCGACCTATGGTCTCGGCAGTGAGTCGCAGGACCTGCCGTCGTTCGTCGTCTTCAGCACCGGGGGCAAGGGCACGAGCGGCGGAGCATCGAACTGGGGCGCGGGGTTTCTGCCGTCGCTGTATCAAGGCACGCTCTTCCGCAACGTGGGCGACCCCGTCCTTTATCTCTCGAACCCCAACGGCGTGGACCGGGAGATGCAGCGCGATACCCTCGATACGATTAACGCGCTGAACCAGAAGCGTCTCGCCACGGTGGGCGATCCGGAGATCGCCACGCGCATCAACTCCTACGAGATGGCCTACCGGATGCAGGCGAGCGCGCCGGAGCTGATGGACTTGTCCAAGGAGTCCAAGGCGACGCTGGAAATGTATGGCGCGGAGCCGGGCAAGTCGTCCTATGCGAACAGTTGCCTGCTGGCGCGGCGCATGATCGAGCGGGGCGTGCGCTTCGTGGAAATTTTCCATGAGTCGTGGGACCAGCACGGCGACCTGACCAACGGGTTGAAGAAGAATTGCCAGACCACGGACCGGGCGAGCGCGGCGTTGGTCAAGGACTTGAAGCAGCGCGGTCTGCTCGACGACACGCTGGTCATCTGGGGCGGCGAATTCGGTCGCACCCCGATGGTGCAGGGCGGGAACGACGGCCGCGATCATCATCCCAACTGCTTCAGCTACTGGCTGGCGGGTGGCGGTGTGAAACCGGGGATCACGCTCGGGCAGTCGGATGAACTGGGCTTCAATGCCACCGAGGACAAAGTCCACGTCCACGACCTGCACGCCACGCTCCTGCACTTGCTCGGCTTCGATCACACCAAGCTGACCTATCGTTTCCAAGGCCGCGACTTCCGCCTGACCGATGTGCATGGCGAGGTCGTGGAGAAGCTGCTGGCGTGAAATGGGGGGAAGACCGGACGCGCCGGCCCCACGTTTGAGGTCTTCCGGTCTCGTTACAGAACCAAACCCAAGCGTAGGATGGTCGAGGGCGAAGGCCGGTGGCCCGTGCGCCTGCCGCACGGAGTTTTCCACGCCTCGCGAACCGGGGCCATCGCCCGAGTCATTTAGGGAACCGCTGATTTAATCGGCATTCGTAATTTTGCGTGAATCCCGACTCGCCAGGATGACGCAGGAACGATTTTGTTTTCAGCAGAAAGTAATTT
>JAYVWQ010000012.1:0-7099 GCA_043785945.1 Akkermansia sp. | reverse complement strand
GCTCAGGTTGTTGCTCACCGCCAGCGTGACCAGCCCGCTGCCCAACGCCACCGGCGCGGTCGGCTGATAATTAAAACTCGCCGTGCCCCACTCAAACCAGGCCAGGGTCGCAAGACCGCCGGGGTTCACCGTGCCATTGAGCCGCGCCACCGAATTGGACAGGCGCGTGGCCGGTTGCGTCACCGCCAGGGGAGCCGTAGCCGCGTGCAGGGTGGAAAGACCACTTATCGCCCAGAAGAGAGCTAGCGCCAGGAGGGCGAACACTGTGTTTTTCATGTATACTTTGCTGTTCTGCTGTTTATTACGTGTCGTAGTCCACCGTTGACCTTGGAACGGGCGGGCCAACGCGCACCGGACCGAGACGCTCGCAACCATTTCCATTCATTATAAATGAGCACGACTGATTTCGTGCGAATCCGACTCCCGCTCGCGCGAAGAACTTTTGTAAGTTGATGAAGCCTAGACACTGCTGCCAAGCGACACCACTACCGAAGTCATACAATTGGGTGAAACTTTTCATCATCACGATGAAACCCGGTTGCCGTTGCTGACGAGCATCTGATTGTTGCGACCGAACCAGCCCACGGTCACGTCTGCAGCGGTTGCTGCCCACGGACAGGCCGCCCGCATCCGCCAGCGGGCACTGGAACTGACGAGGTGGACTTCCTCTTTCGCCGGTGCGCCAACACCGACCCGCAACGCGACAGTATCTTCACCAAAGGCCCGTCCGATGTGCTCGACCACGCCACGAGCGAAATCGCCAGTGGCAGCAAACTCGGCATTGATGCGACGAAGAAAATCATGGGCGAAGCCTTCAAACGCCCCTGGCCGCCGCTCACCAAGATGGATGCGGTGGTGAAGGCAAAGTTGGAAAAGCTTTTCAGTCCGGAGCAGCCGGTGCCGCGCCAAAGTCGGTCCTAAAATCTGTTTGTGAAACCGTCTAGAAACTCCCATTCTCCCTGCCGGATTCCGTGACATGTTGGTCATGACCAATGAAGACGCCACCACCCAACTCCGAAGCGCCTGCCGCGCCTGATAATCTCGGCGCGGGGATCTCTCGCGCTCTGCGCCAGTCCCAGGCCGCGTGGCTCATGCTCGTCATTGGTCTGCTCGGCACGGTGGGCGGCTGGTGGCTCTCGCGCTCACGCGTGGAGGATCGGGAGCAGGCCCGCTTCGAACTGCTGGTGGAACGAGCCAGCAACGCGATTGGCAAACGGATGTTCGAATGCGAACTGGTGTTGCGCGGCGCTCAGGGTCTGTTTGCCGCCAGCAAATCGGTGGAGCGCGGCGAATGGCGGGCCTATGTCGGGGGCCTGGCCTTCGAGGAGCATTTGCCGGGCACGCTGGGCTTTGGGTTCGCCGCGTATGTGCCACGCGCCAGTCTGGAGTCCTTTCTTACCGTCACGCGCAACGATGAAGCGACGAATTTTGTCCTCCACCCCGCCGGAGAGCGGCCCGATTATTTCGTCATCAAATACTTCGAACCCGCGGCCAAGAACCCGGCGGCCCTGGGATTCGATCTCGGCACGGAGCCGGTGCTCCGCGCGGCCGCCGAGCAGGCGCGGGACAATGCACAGCCCACCCTGACGAGCCGGACGACGCTGGTGGGGGATGATCGCCAGCGCGCCGGCTTTCGCCTGCTGTTGCCCGTGTACCGCAACGGCGTGCCGCATCAGACCGTGGTCGAACGGCAGGCCGCCCTGGAAGGCTGGGTCTATGCCGCCTTCCGCGCCGATGAGCTGATGCAGGGAATTCTCGCGGAGAGTTTGAAGGACTTTGACCTCGCGGTTCACGACGGGGAAACGCCGGCTCCCGAACACCTGCTGTATGCGAATGAGGAGGCCGGGCTGGCTCCGAGAACGCAGCGGCCGACGTTCGCCAGCGCGTCGCGGCTGCCCGTGGCCGGGCGCATCTGGACGCTGAGTTTCGCCACGCGCCCCGCGTTCGATGCCGCGATTGATCGCAGTCAGCCGCGGTTGATCCTGGGGGCCGGGCTGTGCATCACGGGATTGCTCTTTGGCATCACCCGTTCGCTGGCCACGACCCGGGGGCGGGCGCTGGCGCTGGCGGAGGAAATGACCGCGCAGTTGCGGCAGCAAAAGGATTTTCTGGCCACGCTCATTCAGTATCTGCCCGTGGCGATCTTCGTCAAGAATGCCAAAAAGGATCTGCGCTTCGAGCTTTGGAACCCGAAGGCGTGCGACATGTTTGGCTTCTCGGAAGGGCAGGTGGTGGGCAAACGGGACTACGACCTGCACGCCCGCGAAGACGCCGACCGATTTCAGCAGAACGATTGGGAAACCCTCCGGGCGGGCCAGGTCGTGGAGATTCCCGATGAACTCTTCGACAGTCCGACCGTGGGCCGGCTGCGTTTGCACACGTTGAAAGTCCCGATCCCCGACCATGATGGTTCGCCCGCGTGGTTGCTGGGGATTTCGGAAGACATCTCCGAGCGCAAACGCGCCGAGGCGGCCTTGCACGAGGCCAAGGAGACGGCGGAGAAAGCCAATCGGAGCAAGAGTGAATTCCTGGCCAACATGAGTCACGAGTTGCGCACGCCGCTCAACTCGGTGATTGGGTTTGCCAATATCCTGCTGAAGAACAAGGCCCAAAACCTGCGCGCGGAGGATCTCACTTTCATTGAGCGCATCACCACCAATGGCAAACATCTGCTCGGCCTCATCAACCAGATTCTCGACCTTTCCAAAATCGAGGCGGGCAAACTGGAGTTGGACCTGACGCCGGTGTCGCTGGCGGCGCTGGTGCCGGAAATCCTCGATCAATTCGAGGGCCAAGTGCGCGGACGGGAGGTGAAACTCCTGGCCGACCTGCCGCACCCCCTGGCCGTGCTGGAAACCGACGCCGTCAAACTCAAACAAGTCATCATCAATCTCGTGGGCAACGCGCTCAAGTTCACCGAACGCGGCAGCGTGACCGTGCGGGTTTCCGTGAACGCGCAGAACCAGCCCGTGCGCATCGACGTGATCGACACCGGCATCGGCATTCCCAAGGAAAAGCAGGCGGCCGTCTTTGAAGAGTTTCAACAGGCCGACAACACCACCGCGCGCAAGTACGGCGGCACCGGCCTGGGGCTGACGATCTCCCGGGCGCTCTGTCAGTTAATGGGCTGCCGCCTCGAAGTCAGCAGCGAGGAGGGCCGAGGCACGACCTTCAGCGTCATCCTGCCGGTGGCGAAGCAATCCACCGCGCCACCGGGTGGAACCGATAGAATCCGGGAGAGCGCCGCTGCGGCGGCGCCGATGCCCAGCCCCTCCGCGCCGGCGGACGAAAGCCAACGGCTGAAAGAAAAACTGGTGCTCGTGGTGGACGACGAAGCCGATTCGAGGATTCTGCTGACCCACCTGGTCGCAGAGTGCGGCTGCCGGGTCATCACGGCGGATTCCGGCGAACAAGCCTTGCGCCGAGCCAAGGAGGTCCGGCCGGACTTGATCCTGCTCGATCTCATGATGCCGCAGATGGACGGCTGGCAGGTTTTGAAGATGATCAAGGCGGACCCGCAACTGCGCGGCATCCCGGTGGTCGTCGCCAGCATCGTGGCCCGCGATCATCAGGGCACGCTCCTCGGGGCGGTGGACACCTTGCAGAAGCCGGTGTCGCGCGAAGACCTGCAACGGGTGCTCAAGTTGTACGCGCGCCCGAAAGTGTTGGTCGTGGAGGACAGCGAGATGGATCGCCGCCTGTTGGTGGCCAGCCTCGAAGCCGAAGGAGCCGAGTGGCGCGTGGCGGCTCACGGCCGGGCCGCGCTGGAATGCCTCGAACGCTTTTCGCCCGACTTGATCCTGCTCGACCTCTTGATGCCGGAAATGGACGGCCTGACCTTTCTCGACCAACTGCGGAAGAACCCCCGTTACGTTCATCTGCCCGTCTGCATTGTCACTTCCAAGGAACTGACGGCCGAAGAAAAGCGGCGTATCGGCGCACAGGCCCAGGCGGTCTTGAAGAAAGCCGACGACCTGGGCGCGGACCTGCGGCGACTGTTGCGGGAATTACCGCTGCGGGAGCGCCCGGCGACCACACCGGAAAGCAACCCGTCATGAACGAAGAAAGCTGTCTGGATCAAAGTGCGCTGACCCGGCTTCACCGGCTGGGCGGTGCGTCCTTCGTGCGGGAGATGATCGATCTTTGCTTCCAGTGTCTGCCGCCGAAAATCACGGTTTTGCGCGCCGCCGTAGAAGCCGGCGATTTCGTCGGAGTCGAGCGCGCCGCTCACTTCCTCAAATCCGGCGCGGCCAATGTCGGGGCCCGCGTGGTCTGCGACCTCGTCCGCCAGATGGAGCAGCTCGCGATGGAAAAGAAGGGCGATCGCCTGCCGGCGCTGCAACAAGAACTGGAGGCCGCCTTTGCCCAGGCCCAAGTCCAACTCGAAGTTGAGAAGAACCGTGAGCCATGAAAAACATCGCCCTCATCGAAGACAATCCCGACAACCGTCTGCTCGTGCGCGTCATCCTGGCGGACTCTTACTGCGTCACGGAATTTGAAAGCGGTGTCGAAGCGCTGCCGGCCCTGCGGCAAAGCCCGCCCGATCTGGTTCTCCTGGACGTCTCGCTGCCCGGCATGGACGGCCCGGAAGTCTTGCAAAAAATTCGCGCCGAACCCGCCCTGCGGCACTTGCCCGTCGTCGCCCTGACCGCTCACGCCATGGCCGGGGACCGGGACAAATACATCGCGCTTGGCTTCAACGATTATGTCGCCAAGCCAATCGTGGACGAAACCCTCCTGCTCGACGCGATCCAACGGGGCCTGAACCCGCCGCCCACCGGCTGAGGGGAGAAATCCGCGCGGGTGGGGATTTCGATGTGTCGGTTGGAAAACGATGCCCTTGACGAGGGTGAAGTCATTGGCCCCGGTTGAAAGCGGTGGGGCGCGTTACTTGACTCTGTCGCGCTCTTCCCCAAACCCGGCACTCACACGTCGGGTGGCGGCAGGATTTCCAGCCCGTATTTCTTTCCAATCTCAATCACGCGCGGGATGTCCTGCTGTTGCTGCGGACTGAGCGCGCCGATCTCCTCGAAGAATCCCTCGAAGCCTGACGGCGTGATGATGCACATGAGCCGACCGGGCGTTTGGCCGAGGTAGCGGTAAGTGTGCGAAACCCCGCGCGGTGCGAAAATCGTTGCGCCCTTTTGCGCGATGAATGTTTTTCCGCCGACGGTCCATTCGTATTCGCCTTCGAGAATCTGAAACGTCTCGTCCTCGCGATGGTGGATGTGCGGGGGCGGACCGCCGCCCGGCACGTCGTGCGATTCCACCACGCTGATCACGCCGCCGGTGTCGCGTCCGTGGAGGCGAATGAGCATGGGGATGCCGAGGATGTTCACTGACTGGCCGCCGTCATTGGGAACTTGGATTGGGTTCATGTTGAAAATAGTATTGGGCTGTTCTGGAAATTTTTATTTGTAAGCCACCGCCGCACTGGAGGGGCCGGCGAGGTGGATGACTTCAATCGAGGGACAGCGCGCCCTCCGCGTGTTGAAGTGTTTCGCGGACGGGCCGTCGCGTTCGCGGTCGAGGAACCTCATTGCCACGAGTGCGTCAAAAAAGTCCGCGATGGCGCGGGGGTGCAGCTTCAATTCTGCGCCGAGTTCCGCGCCGGTTAGTTTGCGTCCGGCGAGTTGGGTGAACACGCCGAACTCCACGGCGGTGAGCAGAACCTTCGACGACCAGAAGGAGAAAGCGGTTTGCAAAATGGCGGAGGGATTGAGTTGCAGCAATGACATGGGTGGATGGTGGCAAAGTGTGATTTCATCGGCAAGGCCAACGCGCTTGCGACACAATTTTCCAGCCGGCACGCTAAAACGGGCGTGGGCCGCCATTTTCAATTTCTCACACGACGGCCGCCTTCACGCAGTGAATCGGCGGGAGCGCGTCGAAAAGACATTCCCATTTCTCGCCGCCGTCGCGGCCCATCCAGAGCTGGCCGGTGGTGGTGCCAAAGTAGAGGGCGGGCGAGGAAAATTCGTCGATGTCCAGGCCGTCGCGCAGGACGGTGAAGAAGCTGTCTTTCTTGGGTAGTCCCTGCGCGAGTTTTTTCCAGGAGCCGCCGCCGTTTTCGCTGCGCCAGATGGCGGGCACGCCGCCGGGGCAGGTGCGGGTCATGGGTTCGAGCGGCACAACGTAGAGGATGTCGGGATTGTGCGGATGCACCACGAGGGGGAAACCGAAGTCCGACGGCAACCCTTTCGCGATGGAGCGCCAAGTGTGTCCGTGGTCGTCGCTGCGCAGCACGCCGATGTCGGGGCGGCGTCCGCCGGGGCCGTCCCACTCGGCCCAGCCGCCGTGGTTCTGCATGTAGAGCCGGCCGGGCGCGTCTTTGTGGCCGGCGATCTTGTGGACGCACTGGCCGAACTCAGGAAACGGATCGGGCGTGAAGCCCGCGCCCACGCCTTGGTTCGCGGCGGAAAAAGTCTCGCCTCCGTCCTCGCTCAGGTAATGGCCGCCGGTGGAGATGCCGAGATGCACGCGATTCCCGTCCCGCAGGATGGTGTGCATGGTGACGATGTCGCCCTCGGCGAGCTGGGTCTCCAGCCCGTCGCGGTCGCGCATGTGGTGGATGTTGACGAACAGATTGATGTGCCGGCGCAGCGCCCCGGTCTCGTCGCAAATGCTTCGGTGCAGCGCCGGATGACGCCGCTCCAGTTCATCGAGCACGGCGCGCAGGTTCGCCGCCGGGAATGAAAGCTCCGCCGCGCCCGCGCAGCAGTCGCGCAGCGGGCAGGGGATGTGGACGGTGATTTTCGGTGCGCGGGTCACGGGCGGCGCGGGTTGGAAGGAGGGAGTCATGGAAGAAGCCGGAGGCGAAGGCAGTGTTTTGTTTCAGGCCCGCCCTGGGCCGTCCGACCAGCCCATTCCCGGCTTGGAGCCTGTCCGAATAACTCGGAGCGCGGATGTCTCATCCGCCCGCTGCGCCATGATGGACATGGAAACACGCGGGCGAGACGCCCGCGCTCCGGACCAAGAGGGGAGTTATTCGAATAGGCTCTTAGGGAACCGCTGATTTAATCGGCATTCGTAATTTTGCGTGAATCCCGACTCGCCAGGATGACGCAGGAACGATTTTGTTTTCAGCAGAAAGTAATTT
>JAYVWQ010000011.1:0-8131 GCA_043785945.1 Akkermansia sp. | reverse complement strand
AAATTACTTTCTGCTGAAAACAAAATCGTTCCTGCGTCATCCTGGCGAGTCGGGATTCACGCAAAATTACGAATGCCGATTAAATCAGCGGTTCCCTAGCAAGTCTCTGCGAAGGGGGCCGGGAAAGCGGCCCTAGCGAACTACGTCTTCAGGGGCCATCAAGCAGGGTGAAGAGCGGTTAGAGCCGCTTTTGCAGCTCCTGCTGGCTCGCGGCGAATACTTCCCGATGCAAGGACCGGCCGTGGGCATCCATCGTCACCACCACGGGAAAGTCCTGCACTTCCAATTCCCAGATGGCTTCCGGTGCCCCAAATTCTTCCATGAAATAGACACCGCGAACCGACTTGATACACTCCGCCAGCACCTGGGCCGCGCCGCCGATGGCGTGAAAATAAACGCAGCCGTGCTCCTGGCAGGCGGCCAGCGTTTTCTCCCCCATCCCGCCCTTGCCAATCACCCCGCGCAGACCAAACCGCGCGATAATGTCCGCTTGGTAAGGCTCCTCGCGGATCGAAGTCGTCGGCCCGGCCGCCGTCACCTTCCAGTTCCCCTGTTCATCCTTCAGCACCACCGGGCCGCAGTGGTAAAGGATGCCATCGCGCAGATTGACCTCCGGCGGCAGCGTGCCGCCGTCGTGCAAATACTTGTGAACCGCGTCGCGGCCCGTGAACACAATGCCAGTGAGGCCGACTTCATCGCCCACCTTGAGCGCGTGGATTTTTTCTTCAGTGAAGGGGAAAGAAAGCGAGATCATTTCAGTAAAGCCAGTGGGCGATTTGGTTCTGCGCGTCCAGCGTGACCCCCTGTCGCCGGTAGGCCCAGCACATGTAACTTACGCTCACGAAGAAGGAGGCGGGCACGCGATTAGCCGCACCGATCTTCACTCCCAGCAAGGTCGTCTTGCCGCCAAAACCCATCGGCCCGATGCCCAGCGCGTTGGCCGTCTGCAAAATATCCTGCTCCAGCGCATCCAGTTCCGGCACGGGATTGCGGTCATCGAGCAGCCGCAGAAATTGTTTCTTCGAGAACTCATAACCCGTGGCGCGATCCCCGCCGATGCACACCCCGAGGATGCCCGGCCCGCAGCCCCTGCCCTGCGCCTGGAGCACGGCATCAAGGATGACTTTGCGGCAGCCGTCGAGGTCGCGGTTGGCGTGCAGCTTCTCGTGGGGCAGCGAATACTGCGCGCCCACGTTCTCACAACCGCCGCCCTTCAACACCAGCCGCACCTGCGTTTCCGCCGACCGATGCTGATGAAAATGCAACGCCGGCGCACCGGGACCGACGTTTGTGCCGTCGTTCCTGCCCGTGAGCGAATCCACTGAGTTCTGCCGCAGGAAACCCTTCTTCGTCGCCAGCGTCACCGCCTCCCGCGCCGTGTCCTCGAAAGTGATCTGGTCGCTGCCCACCGGGGCATCCACGTAAAACAACACGCTGCCCGTGTCCTGGCAGATGGGCTGGGACTTCTGCTTGGCCAGCTCGATGTTGCGCCCGATGATCTTCATCGCCGACTCCGCGATGGTGCCCTTCTTCTCCTCTTCGAGCGAACGGACCAGCGCCAGCCGCACGTCCTCCGGAATTTCGGCGGAAGTGCGGCGGATCAATTCAACGAGTGATTCCAACAATGCTGACATCGGAGGGCAAAATTAGGGAGCCGGCGAATCAGTGTCAACGGGCGGCGCGCGGTGACGAGGAGGCACCTACTTCGCCGTCGCCGTCACCACGTTGGTTGTGAACTGCACGAAGGCGAAACACTCCGGGATATGCGAGTCCCACACCCCGTGCCGCGTCCAGAACCAGCCGCCACTGTCCTTCGCCGGAGCAGGTGCCTTGGAAATATTGAAGCGCGAGAAATCCATCCGCCACACGTCGCCCTCCTTCGGCGGCAGCGCGCGTCCATCCGTGGCCAGCCACTTCAAACCCTTCCAAGGAAACGCCAGTTCCACCGTCCAGCCCCGATCCACATCACTGTCGTCATTCACCGTGCCGGCCAGATGCACGGCGGTTTTGATGCCGGGAAAACTCCACTTAAAATTCCCCAGCCGGCCACCGCGCACATGATTGGTGAACCCCACGCCATTGAACGGCACCAGCTTGGACCGCGCGAACTCGGACTGCTTCGCGAAACCGCGCTTCTCGTACGCCTCCTCCCAGATGAAGAACACCTCGTAGCTCGTGTTGTAGCCGTTGATCTCGAACTCGTAGTAGCTGTCCGGTCCCGCGATGAAAAACTCCACGTCGTTGTCGTAGTAGATCGGGTCGTTGTGCTTCCGGTATTTCGCGTGCAGCTTCGGCTCCTCCACGCGATAGGCCACGTAGAGATTCTCATCATCCCACAGCACCATCGCCCGCGTGTCATGCCGCGTGGGCTGGCCGCTGATGATGTCCACGAAGCGCGGCGAAGTCGCCGCGTTCTGCCACGCGCGCTCGTCCAGCCTGCCGTCGATGCGCAACTTCTCCGTGACGCGCTGCGCCGTGTAACGCGCGATCTCGTTCGTCGGACAGGGAAATTTCCACGCGGCGTCCTGCGCGAACGCCGACGCGGTGAGCAGCGAGACCCAGATGAGGGCAATGATGGTTTTCATGTTGGCCTTGGTGAAGACGTCAGGCATGGGATTCTTTTAACCACGGATGGACACGAATGCACCCGGATTCAATGGCGGGCTGCAAATTGTAATCGTGCACCCGCCGCCGCGTCCGCCGCAATTTGCGCCCACCTCCATATGCCAAAGCAAAAGCGCCAAGACTTGACCTTGATTGAACCCGTCGATCCGCTCATTCGAGAGATTCGCGGCGAGCGTGTCATGCTTGATTCGGATTTGGCGCGTGTCTATGGCGTGCCAACGAAGCGTCTTAACGAGCAGGTTCGGCGAAACGCAAAACGCTTTCCCGCTGATTTTGTTTTCCGGCTCACGACCGAGGAAGCTGAAAACTTGAGGTCGCAAATTGCGACCTCAAGTTCCGCCTACGGCGGGCGGCGCTATCTCCCCTACGCCTTCACCGAGCACGGCGCGATCATGGCGGCGAACGTCCTGAGCAGCCGCCGCGCGGTCGAGATGAGCGTCCACGTCATCCGCGCCTTCGTGACCTTGCGCCGCGAATCGGGCCGCTACGCCGAACTCGCCCGCAAGCTCGCCGCCCTGGAGCGCAACCAGCAGCTCCACGGCGAAGACATCCAGATGATTCTCGGCGCGCTCCGCCAGCTCGACGACTCCACCAGTTGGGCCTACCCGGAAGGGCGAAGGTTGATTGGCTTCAAGTCAAAGGACTCAAAGGGCGGCAGCGGCAAAGGACAGAGCGGATGACCTTGCCCACCAATCTGCCGCCGAAGTTCCGCACGCCTCTCCTGAACGGGAGCGCCCGGGCGATCAATCTTTTTGCTTGGCAGCCAGGACGAAATCTCCTGGAGTAGCCCCTGATGGGAGCTTTGAAGCAATCCAGAACGATCGCGATACCAGAGTCGTTGGTTGAAGCAGTGTCCACGCGAGAAAAAGTCACGGGGGCACCGCACGACTTCTACCGCTACCCGGCGCGGTTCTCTCCGGTCTTCGCCCGCGAAGCCATCCGCACATTCACAGAGCCAGGCGACTTCGTTCTCGACCCGTTCTGTGGGGGCGGCACGACGTTGGTGGAGGCGCTTTCACTTGGTCGTCGCGCGGCGGGCATGGACGTCAGTTCGCTCGCGGCCTTTCTTGCCCGGACAAAGACAACACCGATCTCTGTTCACGACAAGCGGGAGATCGCCGCATGGCTTGATGCGCTTGAGGCAGCGGGACCGTGTCGCGCGCTTGATTCCTACGAGGCCGTTGACGCCGAGACGCTCTACTATCTCCGCAATCTTCCTGACCAGGCTCGCACTTTTTTCTTTTGGGTGTTTGAGCGCCTTCCACTGCTGCCAAAATTACGGCAACAAAGATTCGTGCGTCTTGTCCTGCTCGGTGTCGGCCAGTGGGGACTGGATTGCAAAACCAAGATTCCGGCGGTTAGTGAATTCAAGGCCGAGTTCTGTCGGCGTCTCCGCGATGCGGCACCTGAGTTTTTTGATTACGTGTCCGGCATCGCGGCGGCGAACGACCTTCCCCGTTGCCGCCTGGCTTCGATGCGTCGAATCATCAATCACTCATCGGAACAGTGTGGCGAGGACGGACGAATTCCAGAATCTTGGCTTCCGGCCAAACTCGTTCTGACCTCGCCGCCGTATCCCGGTGTCCATGTTGTTTATCACCGCTGGCAAATTCTTGGCCGGAAAGAAACGCCGGCTCCGTTCTGGCTCGCGAATCAACGTGACGGCGCTGGTGAGTCGCATTACTTGCTCGGCCCACGCGACGAGGATGAACTTGTGACCTACTACACGCGGCTCAAGACCGTATTTTCTTCGGTTCGTTCGCTGCTCGACAAAGACTCACTCGTGATTCAACTCGTCGCGTTCTCAGACCCGACCTGGCAGTTGCCGACCTACTTGCAAACGATGGATGAAGCAGGCTTTGCCGAAGTGGAAGCAGATTGCAAATCCTCAACTAAGGTGGCAGGCCGCATCTGGCGGGAAGTTCCGGGACGCAAATGGTATGCGAACAAGCGCGGGGAGATTCCCGCCAGCAAAGAGGTCATGCTGCTCCACAAGCTCAAAGTCGGATGCGAATAGACGAAATGGCTCTGCTCTTACCGCATCACGTCCATCAATCGAATCAGGGTTGATGCGACACGATTTATTTCATCCTGCATCTGTTCGTCCTGTGGGCCACGCTGATCTGTTTCGTCCACGTTGTTTTCCTTCTTTTTTAGCAGTTCGTCTTTGGCCAAGTACATCTGGTAAAGGTGGTAGGCTACGTGGGAAATGTATTTTGTCTTCTTTTCCTCGGCCCTGTGCTCATCAGCTTTTTTGGCGACAAGGTTGTCCATGTACTTCTTCAGCAAGCCAAAGTCCTGATTGATGCACAGAGTCAGCGGTGCATCCGGCTTTGGCTCAATGAACGCGCCAGCGTGTGTCGCGTCCCAGGGGTCTTCACCCCAGCGCGTGTTGGATACGCCAAAATCTTTCTCACTGACGATGCGAAGTTGATACGGTGGCCGACGCTGTCCTCGAACCGGGATTTGAGTAGTCGTCTTTCTGGGACCCGGCGGCGCGACAACCTCTGCGGCGAAGCTCGCAGACAGAATCTGACCGCTTGGCCCCTGCGCTTGAATCTCGAAGTTCAGCTTCGTGCCGATCAGCAATTCCTCTGGTGTGTGAACCAAAGCCTCGAACCGTCCGTTACTTGGCTTTGTGAATGTTGGCGGCGTGAAGCTGGGGTGCGACACGCAGGTTGCGGTGAAAGTCCACGTCGGGGTTGGTTCAAATGTCAGCACATCCGTACCGTCCCAAACAATTTTCACATGCGAATCTGGGCCACCGGCGACTAGCCGAATTGGTTGGTGACTCGTTACACGCAGGAATGTGGGAACATCATTCAACACGCGCGGCGGGAGTGGCGGACGTTTCTTTCTCGGTCGAATGACGATGACTTTCTCAAGGAGCCGTGGTTCTGCGACATCCTTCAAATTTGCCATCACGCGAAGTGTTGTCTCGATGGGGTATTCATCACTGTTGAAGTCGGGCGGTTCGACGAACTCCAATTTCACCTGAGCACTGTCAGTATCTTTTGAGAACACGCAGTTCAACCCTGGGACTATCGGTTCGATGAAAGCGCCGATGTTGGTGATGCGTTCCCAATCTTGTTTGGGTCCGACCATAATTGTGAGCTTCGATTCGGTGTTTGGCGGAAGCCGAAAAGTGGCTGCTGCGTGATTGGACACTAAGACTGGTTCTGCTGCAGGGATGCCGCTTTCTCCGAAGGTCACCACATCGACGTTGACCTGTTTGCCGTCGGCCCCAAAGAAGTGTCCCTGCTGTCCGCCTGACTCATTGGCTCCCTCAGTGGGATGGTCGCCAAGGTCAAAGTGATGTTCAATCAACTGGTCGAGTGCTTGCTGAACGGCGGCGTCTCCGGCTTGAAGTTGTGATAACTCCTCCTCGGCTTCCTCTTCCAATTCCAAAAGGTCTGGATCGTTCTGCAACGTCGCAATCAATCGCTGATGGATTTTGTGGAAAACCTGCCCTTCGTAGAAACCTGAGCGCGACCCCTGCATGATTTCCGCATGGGCTTTTGGACTCAGGCCATCAAGATCAACAACGACGATCATCCGCTTGCGCAGATATTTCATCTTGAGGTCATTCACGATGAAAGTGTTGTCCAGCCCATGATGCCGTTGGCCGTTAATCAAAAAGACGCAGCAAAGTTTGCCGCGCTTGGGAAATTCTAGGTAGCTATTGACCTCTGATTCCCCAATCGAGAAATCCTCGTCAGCTTCCAAGTCGAATGGC
Source organism: Akkermansia sp. (assembly GCA_043785945.1). Taxonomy (GTDB): domain Bacteria; phylum Verrucomicrobiota; class Verrucomicrobiia; order Limisphaerales; family SIBH01; genus JANNGC01. The sequence continues at coordinate 1,770 of JAYVWQ010000011.1, read as the reverse complement.
TGATCTTCGTCAGTCTTGGTCTCGCGCTTCTTGCTGAAAACCACAACGCGAATTCCGATTTTGCCGAGGTCAGCTTCAAGATCCGGTGAATACTGTTTGTCCAACAGCAGTACAGCTTGCATAACTTTTAATTCGGAGTTCCGGGAGCAGTGACACTTGGAAGATCATTTAGCGGTTGAGGCGAGAAAGTTTTATCCAACAAAGTTTTTTTGCCCGCTGAGGCATTGGAAAGACGATACCCGTTGCCGTAGATGGTGTCAGCCGTGTCGCGTCCGGCGTACAGGTCGAATGGGAGTACCGGATTGTAGAGAATGTGGTTGAGCATGTAGTAGAGGCTGCGCATGACAGCCGAGCCACCGCCGGCGAAGTTGTAATTGAGATGCGCGAACCTGCTGCCTTGCTTTAGGCCAATTTCGTCACCAGCCTTTGCCGGCAAAGAAGGAACTTCCCCATTTGGGTTTGCGGCAAGATAAGCGTAAAACGGATCTCTCCTCGCTTTCGGGAAAACCTCTTTCACAACGGTCCATCCCACGCCATCACTCCTGCCATCGAGCACATCTTGGGCACGGCGGGAGACGCACCAAGAATACTTACTGGCGGCGTAGGTTGATGAGCCGCCCTGTCCGAACAGCCCGATGAGGTAGGGCTTATCGCCTTTGTCGCTTGAGCCTAGCGAGAGAAGAGTCTCGTGCATCCGTTCCGGTGCCTGCCCGATCCCGTCGTCCTCAATGAAAACAGCAAACTCACGTTCTACCTTTTCATAAGCGGCGCGAATCCGAATTCGCCTTGCAAGTTCACGTGCATGTTCGCGCGGCTTTCGCCCATTGACGGGTTTGTCCATTTTCGGCAAGTGGTCGAGCGGCGGGAGCGAGAAGTAGCGCATTACTGCTTCACGCGGACTTTGAGGGGCGGGGATGGATGAATCTTTTAGAACCTCTCTCCGACGTTCCAATTCGACCAACGCCTCCATCGCGTTAATTGCTCGTTCCGCGATGGGATTTTCCGGCCGCGAGGCTAGCTTGATTCGACCGGCATTGCCTCGCTCCTTTCCTAGCGGAATCCAGTGGAGCTTTCCTTCCGTCCAACCGTTCGCCGGTTTCGCCGACTCGAAAACGTAGTCGTGCTCACTCACAATCGGAAGCTGGTTGAGAAGCGAACTGATCGCCTTGACGGTCGTTGCTTGGATCGCCTGTGCCAGAAAGTCGGCAGGCTTGATGAAGTTGGCGATGCTCGTTGTTTTCATTCTACTTCAGCCAGTTGATTTTGATTTCCTTCTCCAACGCCTTGAACTCCGAATCGCCGGTGACGAGTTCGGCCTTCTTTTCTTTCGCTAGTGCGGCGGCGAAGGCGTCGGCCAGGCTCAGTTTGAAACGGGCTTTGAAATCTGCGGCGAGGTCGGCCAGGCGAAGATTGGTGGGATGAAATTCAATCGGCGCCGCCGGAAGTTCCTGCGCGATGGTCTCCCAAGCGGCATCACCGTCCTTGCGGCGCACAATGTATTGCACCTCAGCATAGTTCACGTCGGTCATGTGAACGGGTTGGTCGCGGAGTCCGGCCTTTTCCAGAATCTGCGCCACCGCTTCCGCGCCGGACTCGTCGCGCAGCAGCTTGAGCAGGGCGTGACTATCGAGAACTTGTGCAGCGGGCATACTTGGCTTCCTCCAGTTCCATTTCCTCGCGTTTATGTTCGGCCCATTCCTCGGCAAACGGCTTGTCGCCGGGCTTGCGTTTGAGGATGCCGCGCAGTTTGCGGATAGTGGTGGCGGTCAC
>JAYVWQ010000010.1:0-2345 GCA_043785945.1 Akkermansia sp. | reverse complement strand
AAATTACTTTCTGCTGAAAACAAAATCGTTCCTGCGTCATCCTGGCGAGTCGGGATTCACGCAAAATTACGAATGCCGATTTAATCAGCGGTTCCCTAGCCTGGAGGAATCTGGACCGCTGGTCGCAGCACAATGCCGGCACTCCTTCGTTGCTCCGCTGCTACGCGGAGTGGCGGGCCATCCTCGCTCGCCCTTTGGATGAAGTGTGCGAGGTGCTCTGTGCCCAAACGGATGAGGGGCAGCGGTTGCGCCAGAACTCGCCCTTTGCCGGGGTGCTTTCACCTGCCGAAGTCTTGGAGATCAAAGGCCGCTTCCGTCATTCAACGACACCAGCTTGAGTAGATCATCCAAGGCGAAGCTGAGAGTAAAGCTGCGACGTGTTCTCGCCGGAAGGTTCACCGCCTATCCGTCATTTGCCCCCTTGCACATCCCCATTTCTCCCCCTAACTCTCCGGCCATGATGACACTGGTGGTCGGCACGAATCGTCCGGGCAGCAACAGCCGCAAAGTGGCGGCGCACATTGAAGAGATTTACCGCGAGTTGAAAACCCCGCTGCGGGTGCTCGACCTGGCGGAACTGCCACCAGAGATCTTTTTGCCCACGGCCTACGCGGAGAAGCCCGCCTCCTTCACGCTGTTCAGCGACGCGGTGCTCCAGTCGAGCGGACTCATCATCGTGACGCCGGAATACAACGGTTCCATGCCGGGCGTGCTCAAATACTTCATCGACATGCTGAAGTTCCCGGAGAGTTTCGAGCGCCGGCCTGTTTGTTTCGTGGGCCTGGCGGCGGGGGTTTGGGGCGCGCTGCGCAGCGTCGAGCAGTTGCAGGCCATCTTCGGCTACCGCAATGCCTATCTGTTCCCCGAGCGCGTGTTCATGCCCCGGATCAATCAGTCACTGGACGCGCGGGGGCGCATCACGGATGCCGAACTGCTGGCCCGGCTCCGCACCCAGCAGGAGGGTTTCGTGCAATTCGTGCGCAAGCTGAAGGCGTGAGTTGGGGCTGTTCAGTCGAGATTGCTTGAGTCTCGCGAAGGACGCGAAGAGGGCGAAGGAAGCAAAACTTCTTTCTCCGGCCTTCGCCCTCTTCGAGGCCTTCGCGAGAAATCCTTTTCTCCAACGGCCTCGTCCGCATTTGAGACTTCCAAACGCAGGCACCAAAAAGGCCGTAACCCGCCGTTGACATCCCCGGTCGTTTCGATACTTTTGCGCCCCTTGTTTTAGAGAATTATGCCGAACACGAAATCAGCGAAACGCCGGATGCGCAACAGCGCCCGCAAACAGATGCAGAACCGCAGCGTGAAGAGCCGCCTCAAAACGCTCGAAAAACGCTATGCCGCCGCCGTCACGGCTGGCAAGAAGGACGAAGCCGCCCCCGCGCTGCTCACCGTCATCTCCGCTTTCGACAAGGCCGTGAAGTTCGGCGTGGTGCATCGCTCCACCGCCAACCGCAAGAAGTCCCGCCTGACGCTCCGCTTGAACAAGGCGGCGGCGGTCAAAGCAGCGGCCTAGTCCGCGAGTGGGCGCCCCGGCTGGCCCCACCATCACAGTTTTGCGCCCCTTCATCTTTCGGTGAAGGGGCGTTCTCTTTGTCCGTACGCTCGGCACTCGACTTTCGCCCGACACTCCCCAAACTTTCCGCATGGCACGAACACCTTCCACCATGTTGCCGCTGGGCACCCCAGCGCCGGACTTTGCTTTGCCCGATGTCGTCACCGGAAAAATGGTTTCTCTCACCGACCTCGCACCCGCTCCCGCGCTCCTCGTCGCGTTCATTTGCAATCACTGTCCCTACGTGAAGCACATCCAGGCCGGCCTTGCACAGATGACCCGGGATTTTCAGGCGCGCGGCGTCGCGGTCGTGGCCATCAGTTCAAATGACGTGGTGAACCACCCGGACGACAGCCCGGAGCTGATGCGCGTGGAGGCGCAAGAGGCGGGCTACACGTTCCCATATTTGTTCGACGAGACGCAGTCCGTGGCCCGCTCTTACCGTGCGGCCTGCACGCCGGATTTCTTTTTGTTCGATGCCGGGCGCAAGCTCGTTTATCGCGGCCAGATGGATGACGCACGGCGCGGTAACACGCTTCCGGTCACGGGCCGGGACTTGCGCGCAGCAGTGGAGGCGGTGCGCGCGAGCCAGCCGGTTTCGTCTCAACAAATCCCCAGCCTCGGCTGCAACATCAAGTGGAAGCCCGGCCAGGAACCGGACTATTTCCATCTCCTGCCGTAATGAAGCGCGCCCTCCTCGCCCTCGAAATCGGCGGCACCAAACTCCAGCTCTGCGTCGGCGACGAGCGCGCCAACATTTTCCAACGCTGGCGCTTCGACATCGACGCGGCGC
>JAYVWQ010000009.1:0-7276 GCA_043785945.1 Akkermansia sp. | reverse complement strand
AAGCGCGCCCGCATGGTGAAGACGGCCAACATCTTGTTTTTCGCCGATGACCCCAGGCTCACGAAGCGACTGGTGCCGGCGATTCGCGCCTTGAACCTGCACGAGCATCGCGCGCTCAAGCACTGGGCCAAGCATCACCTGCCCGGCTACACGGAATGACGTCATGACACCTGAGCCTACCAACTGTTTGTGCCAGAAGCTGTTTCCCCACGGGGCGCAACGCTTGGAAATTCTGTCGGACGGAAACCTTGAAGTAAGCTTCAAGCGATGGTTTTTGCACCGTCAATTCAAGGTTCCGCTCTGGCAGATTGATCCCGAACCGGAGCGGGTCCGGCATCGGCCCGTGGGAGCCCTGATTGCGACCGCAGTGTTCTCCCTCATATTTCTCGGCATGTTTGCTTGGTGGTTTGTCGAGAGGAAGACTACGCCGGGCATCCTGTATTTCGCCGGGCTGTTCCTCGTTCTGGCTCTGCTGTGCTGGTGGAAGCTCAAGGCCGAGTCCGTCAATATTCTCAGCTTTCCATTGCGGCATGGCGGCGGGTTGCACCTCTGGTTTGAGAATCCGAACGCGAAGGCGTTTGAGGAATTTTGCTCGTCGTTGAAAAAGAAAGCAGACGAGGCGTGGCGGCATCGTCCGGCCCAATCCGGCAACACCAGCCTGGCTGCGGAAATCTCCGACCTTAAGAAGCTCGTGGACACCGGCGTGCTCTCCGAGGCTGAATTTGAGAAGGCCAAGGCCAAATTGATCGAAGCGGCCTCCGAAAGACGGATTGGTTTTAACTAGCGAACACCACTGCGCCGTGCGCGGATAATTTTCAAAATGAAAGTCACACTCAACTGGCTCAAGCAATACGTGGATTTCGACTGGTCGCCGGAGCAACTGGCCGAGCGGTTGACCATGCTCGGTCTCGAAGTCGAGAGCGTCACCAAGGTTGGCGGCGCGTTTGAAGGCGTCGTGGTCGCGCAGATTCTGACCAAGGACAAGGTGCCTGGCTCGGACAAGCTCTCGGCCTGCAAGGTCAACGATGGGAAGGGCGAGCGCACCATCATTTGCGGCGCGCAGAATCACAATCCCGGCGACAAGGTGCCGCTCATTCTGCCGAACTTCGCGCTGCCGCTGAAGGCGGGCGAGAAGGAGCCGTTCGTGATCAAAGAGCGCAAGGTCTTCGGCATCACCAGCCAGGGCATGATGTGTTCGCCGCAGGAACTCGGCTTGCCGGATGAAGTCGATGGCCTGCTCTTGCTGCCAGCAGATGCGCCGGTCGGAAAACCCTTCGCCGAGTATCTCGGGCGCAGCGGCAGCGATGTCGTCTATGATTTGGAAATCACGCCGAACCGGCCGGACTGGAACAGCGTCATTGGCATCGCGCGGGAGATCGCGGCGCTGACGGGCCATCCGCTCAAGCTGCCGGTCAGTCAATTCATCAACACCTCTTCCGAACCGATCTCGGGGATGGTGAAGGTGCGGGTCGAAGATGCGGAACTTTGCCCCCGCTACACGGCGCGGGTGGTGCGTGGGGTGAAGGTGGGGCCAAGCCCGGAGTGGCTGCGCTCGACGCTGGAGAAAGTGGGCTTGCGGAGCATCAACAACGTGGTGGACGTGACGAACTACGTGATGCTGGAAATCGGGCAGCCGTTGCACGCGTTTGATTATCATCTGCTGGCGGCGGCCGATGCGAAGGCGGTGCCGACGATCATCGTGCGGCGCGCGGCGGAGGGGGAGAAGTTTACCACGCTCGACGGTCAGGCGCGCACGCTCACGGGCGAGATGCTGGTCATCGCGGACGAGGTGAAGGGCATTGCGCTGGCGGGCATCATGGGCGGGCAGAACACGGAGATCAACGAGCGCACCCATGAGGTGTTGATCGAGAGCGCCTATTTCAATCCCACCAACATCCGGCGCACGAGCAAGCTGCTGGGGCTGCGCAGTGATTCGTCGTATCGCTTCGAGCGGGGCGCGGACGTGGGCATCTGTGACTGGGCGAGCCGGCGGGCGGCGCAATTGATCTCAGACTTGGCGGGCGGGGACATTCTCACGCACGCCATCGACGAGCACCCGCAGGCCAAGCCGGCCAAGACGATCACGTTGCGGCCGGAGAAGGTGGCGGCGCTGCTGGGCATTGAACTGAGCGCGGAACAAATCGCACGGCATCTTACGTCGCTGGGTTTGACGGTGACGGCTCCGATGACCTTTGCCATTCCGACCTTTCGCGTGGATTTGAAACGCGAAGTTGATCTCATCGAAGAAATAGCGCGGCTGCATGGCGTGGACAAAATTCCAAGCACGCCGCCGCGTGGAGCCATTGGCGCGAACGACTACGACGCGGTGTATGACGAAATCGCCGAGGCGCGGCGGCTGTTGAGCGGGTTGGGCTTGAACGAAGCGCAGGGGCAGACGCTGGTGGCGAACGACGAAGGTCGAATGACGAAGGTCGAACTGGTGCGGCTGGCCAATCCGCTGAGTTCGGACATGGACGTGCTGCGGCCTTCGCTGGTGCCGGGCTTGTTGAATGCACTGCGGCACAACATCGCGCGCAAGAGTTACGATGTGGCGCTGTTTGAAGTGGGACGGGTGTTTCAGCAGCGTGCCGCCAGCGTCCCGCTGGCGAAACCGGAAGCCAGCCGCCAGCAAGATGCTGGCGGCACGCTGGAGGAGCGGCGCATCGCCATCGCCATCACGGGGCAGCGCAGCCCGCTGTTCTGGAGCGGGGAAGAACGCGAGGCGAAGTGCGACGTTTCGGATTTGAAAGGCGTGGTCGAGGAGTTCCTCGAACAGTTCGGGGTGCGCGGTGTGACTTACACGCGGCGCGCGGAGTCCACGGCGCTGTTGCTGGAGTCGGCGACCATCGCACTCGGCGGGAAGCTGCCACTCGGCGAACTCGGCCAGCTCTCGCCCGCGCTGGCCAGGCGCTACGACCTGCGCGACGCCGTTTTCATCGCGGAGTTGAACCTCGATCAATTGCTGGCCCGCCGGAACGACTCAAAGTCCTTCAAGTCGTTGCCGCAATTCCCTGGCATCCGGCGCGACGTGGCCATGCTGGTGCCGGAAGCGACGACGCACGACGCAGTGCTGGGCGCGGTGCGTCAGGCCAAGCTGCAGAACCTAGAGTCGGTGGAGTTGTTCGACGTGTTTCGCGGGAAGAACATCCCGCCGGGGCAGAAGAGCATGGCCTATGCGTTCACTTATCGCAGCGCGGAGAAGACGCTGACCGACGCGGAGGTGACGGCGGAGCAGGAGAAACTCGTGGCCCAGTTCAAGGGCGCGTTGCAGGCCGCGATTCGGGATAGTTGATTTTGCCAGCGGCGGTGCGGCTCTTGCCTTTGCCGCTGGCAGTCGCTTGAATAGTGGTTAGTCCCCGCTCCTCTGCGAAGGTCGGGGCCAACATACTTATGCTTGCGCCATCATCGAATGTTCCGCCCACCCCGCCGGTCACGCCCGTCCCACTTCGGCCCCCCGACCCGCGCCGGCGCACCTTGCTCATCGTGGACGACGAAGAAGGGCCGCGGCAGTCGCTTCGCGTCGTCTTCAAAAACGAATACGACCTGATCATCGTCGATGACGGGGCCAAGGCCATTGAGGCCGCGCGCCAGCAGAAGATGGATGTGGCCATTCTTGACATCCGCATGACGGGCATGTCCGGCATCGAAGTGTTGCAAGGCTTGAAGGCGGTGGATCCCCACACCGAGGTGATCATGCTCACGGCCTACGAGACGATTGACACGGTGCGGCAGGCGCTGCGGCTGGGGGCGTGCGATTACCTGAACAAGCCCTTCGACATTCCGGCGCTGCGCACGGCCGTGGCCAACGCGATGGAGCGGCGCAGTCTGTCCTTCGAGCTCAAGGCCAACACGGAGAAGCTGCGCGAGTTGTCCGATGAGTTGCAGAACCAGCGGCTCGAAGAAGCCCTGGTGCGCAATCGCGGCGAGATTTACGCCAGCATCATTCACGACATCAACAACCCGCTGACCATCATGTCGGGCTTCCTCCAGCTCATCAACACACGCATCGGCGACTCGACGAAAATCGAGGGCGAAGATTTGGAGAACCTGAAGGACCGCCTGCGCCGCATCACCAAGCAGGTGACGAACTGCATCGACATCTCGCGCCGCTACCTCAGCTTTATGCGCAAGAAGGCCGGCGAGTCGGACTGCGTTTCCGTGCGGCAAAGCCTGGCGGATTTGGATGAACTGCTGCGGGTGCATCCGGCGGTCAAGGACAACGAACTCATCATTGCGCCGCTGGCCGAGGACGTGATGGTGCCGGTCAACGGGACCGAGCTGATCCAGATCATCCGCAATCTCATGGTCAACGCGTTGCAATGCACGCCAACCCGGCACCGGGTGGAACTGCGCACTACGATTTTGCACGCGCCGTTGAATGTCGGCGGGCTGACCGACGGGCCGGAGGAGAAATTTATAAATCGCGAAGGCTTCAGAAACACCACGCCGCTCCTCGTGCTGACCGTGGCCGACACGGGAACGGGCATTGCGCCGGAGCACATGCGGAAGATTTTCATGGAGACGTTCACCACTCAGGAAGCCGGACATGGCACCGGGCTGGGGCTGTCCATCGTGCAGCGCCTCGTGGCGCGGGCCGGGGGCGGCATTCATGTGCGAACCCGAGTCGGGCAGGGGACGGAGTTTGTGGTGTACCTGCCCATGCAATCCGCGCCGCGCGCAGAATAAACTACCCACGCGAGCGGTGCTCCGTATCTTCGCCGCGTGTCCGGAGTTGACCGCACCACCATCACCTATCGTTACGAGCGCTGGCGCGCGCTCAGTTCCGGGATCATTGAGAGCGCCGGCACCACCTTTCTCCTCGTCATCGCCGTGCGCGCTTTTCATTCAGGCGCGTTGTGGAAGGCGGCGGTGGCGGCGGGCGCCAGCGTCGGGTTGCTGCTTACCCCGGTCGTGGTCTGGGTGGTCACGCATCGGCGGTTGGTGCCGTCGCGGGCGGCGGCGCAATTATTTTTTCTCGGCGCGACGGCGTTCTTGATCGCGGCGTTGGTGCCGTCGTTGCCGGTCTTTGCTTTGGGATCAATGACGGGGTTGGCGGCGGCGGCCTCGGCCATTCCCCTCTTCACCCACCTCTATCAGGAGAATTATCCGGAGCAGCAGCGCGGGCGGTTTTTCTCCCGCACGGTCATGATCCGGATCGCGAGCGCGGCGGCCTTCAGCGAACTGGCGGGCTGGGCGCTCTCGCATTACTTCGCGTGGTTTCGCGTGCTGCTGCTGCTCTTCGCGGCGGCGCTGGCCTTCGGCGGTTTCTGTTTGGCGCGTATCCCCTGCGGCCCCATTCACAATGAGGGCGGGGCGCACCCCTTTCGCGCCATGCGCTTTGTGCGCGAGGACCCCCTCTTCCGGCGCACCCTCGTGTGTTGGATGCTCATGGGTTTCGCGAACCTGATGATGCTGCCCTTGCGCGTCGAGTATCTGGCCAATCCCCGCTACAACCTGCAACTGACGGTGGGTATGATTGCGCTCCTGACCGGCGTCATCCCGAACCTTGCGCGGCTCGTCCTCAGTCCGGTGTGGGGGCATCTTTTCGACCGGATGAATTTTTTCGCCCTGCGCGTCACGCTCAACGCGGGATTCGCCATCGGCATTCTCACTTTCTTTGTCAGCAACAGTTTCAGCGGACTCGTCATCGGCGCGATCATCTACGGCATCTCGAACGCGGGGGGTGACGTGGCCTGGAGTTTGTGGGTGACGAAGTTCGCGCCGCCCAACCGTGTGGCCGACTACATGAGCGTGCATACTTTTTTCACCGGCGTGCGCGGGGTGCTGGCCCCGCTCTGCGCCTTCTTTCTCGTGCAACGCGTGTCGCTGGGGGTGATGGCTGGATTGAGCGCGGCGCTCATTGTGGCGGCGAGCCTGTTGCTTCTGCCGGAACTCAAATATGGACGCCGCGCCCGCCCCGGTTCACCGCTGGTCGAAGAAATTTCGGATTGAGAGCCGGTTGGCCCCGGAGCGCGCCCGTCCTCGGGTGCCGCACCATGCGAAAGCCCGTGGGCGTGGATTTTTCCCACGCGCTCCGCCCGCGATTTTCAAACCGGATCTGAGGAAATTGCTGCTCTTCCGCGAGTCTGGAAATCATCTTGGGAAATGGTTGAAGCCTAATTTTACCCGGAGGCAACGGGCGGTTTTTGCCCATTGCGCGGGGCTTGCCCGGCGGTTTCCCAGATTGCTAGGGTGCCAATGGTCTTGGTTGTGCATGGCTGAAAAATTCTTCGGGGAAACTTCATTCCCCCCGTTTTTACCACCATCACAGACCCATGTGCGGGGCAGGCGGCTTGGGAAACACATATGAAAACCACTGGGATAATTCCGTTCGTAGGCTTGGTGTTGGTGGTGACGGTGTCGAACGCGGCGCCGATCAACATCGACAGCCGCTGGCGGGGCCTCGCCGCTTCGGCGGGCGGCGCTGGCACCACAAATTTCAGCACCACGGCCCCGGGTCCCCTGCAAGCCACTTTTCAGGACCGCGCCGTGTGCGGCTGCCTGCCTTTTCCCGGTTATGGTTTCAACCTTGCGGCGGGGGCAAGCCAAGACACGCAGGTGGGATTCATCAGCAACGGTGTTTTCTCCATCGCGGGCCGGGGCGATGTCCACGCTCTGACCACGCTTACCGTCGCCAACGAGTATGGAGCCGTCGCCGCCCAGTCTGCGCTCGACGTGCAGTTCACGATTGATCAGCCGCTGTCCTATTCTGTGACCGCCAATCTTTTTTACCCGGCGGGTCAAGCCTACGTTTATTTGCTGCGCCAGAACGGGACCAACGGGAGGCCGGTGTTTGCCTTTGGACGTCCCTATTTTAACAACGCCGCGCTGAACACTGGCGGAGCGTCCGGGGTGCTCAGTGCCGGCAGCTACCGCTTCGTGGCCGGCGTCGAAGGTGGCGGCTACGCCCAGTCGGGCGATGGTTATTTTGCCACGACTTTCACCGTCACGCCTCCTCCGCCTCCGGCCCCGTCGCCGTCGCCCGTTCTCACCCGGCTGCCCGCTGGACTGGCCCTGAGTTGGCCGGTCTCCGCCACCAACCTCGTGTTGGAAACCGCGCCGAGCCTGACCATGCCCGCCTCGTGGACCACCAGCACCAACGCGGTGCAGCAGAGCAACGGGATGTTCTCCGTGACCATCAACCCGGTCGCGCCGAGCCAGTTCTTCCGGCTGAGAACTCTCTAGAGCCTGTCATGCACTCTTGGCGAAGAGCAAAGGGAGCATGAGGATGACCAAGGCCAGCCAGTGGTAGGCGGCGAGGGTTTCAGCGAGGCGC
>JAYVWQ010000008.1:0-3102 GCA_043785945.1 Akkermansia sp. | reverse complement strand
TCCGGCGGAATGGTGGGCGGGAAAAACGTGACATCGCCGAGATCGCCCTGGCCACTGTCGTCATAGACCACCCGGTCGAGTCCGTACCAAGTGCGGTGGTTGTTCAAGACCACGGCCGCCGAAGCGCCATCCGCTTGATCGATGTGGCTGAGGATGCCGATGAGGTCGCCCCCGATCTCGTGGTAGATGCTGTTGGTGACGTGGAGGCGCTGAATGACGAGGGTCGGATCATCGACCAGCACGAAGACGTTGGTGCCGCCCGGCTGGTCGGGCGTGCCATCAGGAATGGGCTGGGGCACGACGAGGGCCGAGGCGATGATGTTGCCATTCGAGTCGCGCGAGCTGAAGGGCAACTGGCTGGAGGCGGCGAAGAGTCCGAAGTTCGCGGCCTGTTGATCCTCGGACTTCACCCCGATGTAGAAAGTTTCGTCCGGCTGCGCGTCGGCGTAGATGAGGAACTCGGTGCCGCCGCGTCCCACTGATTTGCGGGCGCGCGAGATGGCGGCGTCATCCAGGAGGAAAAGTTTGCTCGCGGTGGCCGCGTCGGGCTGGCTGCTGCGCGTGACGTAGAGATCAATGTCCGCCTCGCGGTCGCGGGCCAGCGAGAGGTTGGACGGGAGGAAGGTGAGGATGACCACGTTGGTGAAGGTGGTGCGGTTCTGATAGGTGTAGAAGCACCACTGGTTGCTCGCGCCGTTGGTGCTGATGATGAGCGCGGAGTTCGCGCCCACGCGCTGGCCGAAGAGGGACGCGCTGCGGCTCGTCGAGTTGGTCGTCTGAAGGATGCCGAGGCGGGGCGAAGGATCATTGGTGAAGACCGGCGCGGCCACGGCCAGATTCACATTGTTGGAAGGGCCGACATTGCCGCTGGAAACGACGAGCGCGTAGTCCTGGACCACGCCGGTCGGATGGCTGTTGAGCGCGTTCACATTCACGCGGTGGGCCTTGACCGTGACGGTGTAGCTGCTGGCCAGGGGCGGGCGGATGTAAATGTTCTCCACGTTGTTGATCAGGTCGCTCCCGCTCTCGATGGTCGCCAAAAGATTGCTGTTGCTGGCGAGGTTGGTGTTGCTGGTCGATACGGTGATGGGCGTGCTGAAATCGCTGTTGGGCGGAAAATTATTTCCCAGCCAGAGGAGCGATGAATTGTTCGTGGCCCCGCCGCTGGTGTTCGTGGTGTTGGCGGTGATGGACAGGTTCAAGTCGTTGACCAGCTTGATGCTGGAGACGGGGTTGGCGGGCGGGTCGCTCCACACGAGGGTGACGCGCAGCGGATAAGAGCGGGCGTTGGCGGGCACCGTGACCTGGTAGGTGCGGGCCTCGCCGGTCACGAGAGCGTTGGTGATGCTCTGGTCGTAGAAGCGCAGCGGGGAATTGGACGAGGTGGCGGAAAGTCCCGAGGGAATGGAGTTGCTGATGTTGGGCAGGCCCCAGCCCTGATGGTTGAGCGGGTTCTGCACCTGAAAATCATAATTCGCGCTCAGGGTGCGCGCGCCATTGATGATCAGCGCCTTGAGCAGCGCCGGGCTGGAAGTGTGGCTGTAATTGACGGCCAGGAACTGCTGCATCTGCGCCAGCATCCCCGACACGACCGGCGCGGCCATGCTCGTGCCCTGCTCGTAGCGATAGTTCGGCGCGATGGTGTCGTCCAACTTCTTCAACACCTCAAAGTAATCCCCCACGTTGTTCGAGAAGGTGATCGTCACCACGAGATCGTAGAGCACGGTGTTCGAGGAAGCGGTGTTGCGGATCGTGTAGTAAAGCGTGCCCGGCGCAAGTGCAGGCATGGTGGTGGGCGTGAGGACCAAGGTGTTGGTGGCGATGGAGCTGGCCGGGAGCATGTCAATGCCCGCGCCCATGAGCAGGTCGGGGAAGGGGTTGGGCGACGACGCATTGGGCACCGTCTGGATGGTCACGCGCAGGGCATTGGCCGGGAGGTCGAGCGTGTAGAGGTTCGTGATGTTGGGGGCCGCCGGCACGGAATTGTAGCGGTAGCCGATCACGCTGATTGAATTGGACTGCAAATCAAAATCTTTGCTCCGGGCTGAGACGAGCATGGAGCCGGGCGCGACCACGTCCGGCTTGAAGCGCCCGAACGGACCTTCCAGACCGATGCCCACGTTGCCGCGCGCCGAGTAGCCGGAGACCTGGTTGCTCGAATCGGTGACGCCCAACCAAGGGCGGTTGGTCACGCAAGTCATGCCGCTCGGGCTGTTCGTGTCCGTCTCGCAGCGCACCACCTGGTTGGTGATGAAGCGCGCCAGATCAATCGCCCCCACCGTGATCACGTTCTTGGCCGTGGCGGGCGAGATAATGCTGCCGGCCACGCCGTTTAATCCCAGGTCGCCGCCGCCGCCATCATTGCCGGCCGCGAAGACGTAAGCCACTTCCTGTTCGCCGGTCACGCCGGGCAGCGAGTCGCGCACCGCTCCATCATAGCTGGCCGCGTAAATGTCATAGTCGTTGTCGCCGGCGTAACCCCAACTGTTGTTCGCGATGTGGGCGTTGGTGCGGGCGATGTTCTGCTGCAACTCGTCGTTCGGGCGTCCGAGGTATTGCACATAAGCCTGGGCCAGCGGAGCGAGGCCGGAGAAAACCGCGCCCGTCACCGAGCCTCGCGCCAGCACGCCGGCTGAGGCCGAGCCGTTGCCGATCAGCGTGGCCGTGACGTGCGTGCCGTGGCCGTCGAGATCGTTGGTCGTGCCGAAGACGCGCCCCACTAGGTCGGGATGAGTTGCATCCACGCCTGTGTCCACCACCGCGACGAGCACGCCGTCGCCGGTCAGGGGGGTCGCCGCCGTCGGCGCCCCATAGTGGCTCCCGGGCGGCGCGTTGGTAGGCGGATTGGTCGAGACGCGCACCCGCACCCGCGAGAGGTCGTTGAGCATCTGCTTCTGGAAATGCAGGCCCACCATTTGCACCTCGGAAATCTGCGCGATGTCCGCGAGCCGGTCCGCCGGGGCCTTGACCGTGAGAATCTCGCCGAGCGGGGTGGACTCGGGCGCACCGATGATCTGCGCGCCGAGACTTTCCAACTGCTGCTGCACCCGCGCGGCCTGATGGGGAAAGCTGACCACGCTCAACTCGCCATGCGGCGAAATA
>JAYVWQ010000007.1:0-15243 GCA_043785945.1 Akkermansia sp. | reverse complement strand
GCGGAACAGACCCTGCGCGTCGCCACGGTGAACAGCACGAGCACACGCCGCGGACAGGAAGGCGGGAGTCTCGCCATCGCGCTGCCACCGGAGACGTTGATCGTTCTGGAGGACTGATGGCGCGCGGCGAACACAACCCTTCCACACGCGCCTGGCTCTTGAGCGCGCCCGCCTTGTTATGGATGGTGGTGTTGTTCCTCATCCCGGTCGCGCTCCTCGTGGGCATCAGCTTTTACACAAGCGGCAATTATGGCGAAGTGGAACGGCCGCTCACCCTGGACAATTACAAACGCTTCCTCGGTTTCGGCACGTTCGGCTGGGAGCCGCTTCATCCGCTGATTGTCGCGCGCAGCCTGCTGCTCGCGTTCATGACCATGCTGCTCTGCGCACTGCTCGGCTTGCCGCTGGCATTTTTCATTTCCGGTCTGGGCGCGCGCTGGAAAACTTTTGCGCTCACCCTCGTCGTCATTCCGCTCTGGACGAACCTGCTCATCCGCACCTACGCGTGGCAATTGCTGCTCGCGCCGGAAAGTTTCCTGGCCAAAGCCGCCGTCCTGCTCGGGCTGGCGTCCGCCGGCGAACCGCTTTATCCCAGCGCATTCGCCGTCTATGTCGGACTGGTCTGCGATTACCTGCCGTTCCTCGTGCTGCCGCTCTATGCCTCGGTGGAGAAGATTGACTGGACGCTGGCCGAGGCCGCGCGCGATCTCGGCGCGTCGGGCTGGAATGTCTTTCGCCACGCCGTGCTGCCGCAAATTCTTCCCGGCCTTGCTGCCGGTGTCGTGCTCGTCTTCGTGCCTGCCACCGGCCAGTTCGTGATTCCCGATCTGCTGGGCGGCTCAAAGACGGTGCTGATTGGCAACGTCATCCAGCAGCAATTCGGCGCGAGCCGCGACTGGCCCTTCGGCTCCGCACTCGCCACGGTGTCGATGGTGGTGGTGCTGCTGGCCCTGTGGTTTCACGCCCGGGTGGCGCAAAGGAAGGGGACGTTGCTGTGAACCGCCGAATCCGTCTCTCGCTCGGTGCGGTCAGCGCCCTCCTCTACGTTTTTCTCTACGCGCCCCTCGTGGTCGTGGTGCTGCACTCCTTCAATCGCGCCAAGCACGGGGGCGCGTGGCAGGGCTTCACCACGGATTGGTATCGGGTGCTGCTGCACAACGACGTGGCTCTTCATGCCACCGGCATCACCCTCGCCCTCGCCGCGTTGAGCACGACGATTTCCACACTGCTCGGTACCGCGCTGGCGCTGGGTTTGCAGCGGGAGAAATTTTTCGGCCAGCGCTTCGCCGAATGGACTTTGCAGGGACTCATCGTCGTGCCCGACATCGTCATGGCCATTGGACTGTTGCTCTTCTATGCGTTGGTGCGGCAATGGCTGGGCGGGTTTGAACCGGGCCTGCTCACCATGACGCTGGCTCACGTCACTTTTCAAATTCCCTTCGTGACACTGGTGGTGCGGGCGCGACTGGCCGGACTTGATCCCTCGCTGGCGGAAGCCGCGCGCGATCTCGGCGCGACCCGCGGGCAAACTTTTCGGCATGTGACGCTGCCGCTGCTCTGGCCCGGAATTCTGGCGGGTGCGTTGCTGGCCTTCACCTTGAGCCTGGATGATTTCGTGGTCAGCTTCTTCACCACCGGCCCGGGCGCGACCACGCTGCCTATCTTGATTTATTCCTCGGTGAAGCGCGGTCTCACGCCTGACATCAACGCGCTCTCCACGCTGCTCGTGCTGGTCTCAGTGGTGGCGACGACCGTGGTGATGCTGTTGCAAAGGCGGCGCGCCTCTTAGCCGAAACAAAAATGATTTCTCGCGAAGGGGCGAAGGAGGCGAAGGCTGAGGAGGGTGTCGCTCCCTTCGCCCTTTCGCGAGACTCACTCGGGTTTCACGAGCGCCGCTTCATCACCCGCCCAAATAGGCGCTCTTCACCTTGGGGTTCTGGCGCAGTGCGGCGGCGGTGTCGTGGAGGATGATGCGGCCGGTCTCCAGCACGTAGCCGTAGTTGGAAATTTCCAGCGCCAGGTTCGCGTTCTGTTCGACCAGGAGAATGGTGATGCCCTGCTCACGGTTGATCTCTACGATTTTTGCGAAAATGGTTTTCACCAGCAAGGGTGCGATGCCCAGCGACGGCTCATCAAGCATGAGGAATTTGGGCTTGCTCATCAGCGCTCGGCCGATGGCGAGCATCTGCTGTTCGCCGCCGGAGAGTGTGCCGGCCACCTGCTTCACCCGCTCCTTGAGCCGGGGGAAAATGCTGAAGGCATAGTCCAACTCCGGTTGGAAATCATCGCGGCGCAGATACGCACCCATGCGGAGATTCTCCATCACAGTCAGATTCGCGAAGACCATGCGGCCCTCCGGCACATGGGCGAGACCGCGCGCGACGAGTTGGTGCGCGGGAAGATTCGTGATGCTCGCCCCATCGTAAATTACTTCTCCGCTCGCCGCCTTCGCCAGACCGGAAATGGCGCGCAAGGTTGTCGTCTTCCCCGCGCCGTTCGCGCCGATGAGCGTGACGATGTCGCCCCGCTGGATGGAGAACGAGATGTCATGCAACGCGCCGATCACGCCGTAGTTAACCGTGAGGTTTTTCACCTCCAGCACGGGCGCAGAGTTGGTGGCGGGGGAATTCATTTCACGCAGCCGTCGCGTCTCCTAGATAAGCTTCGATGACTTTCGGGTCGCGGCGAATTTCGTCGGGCGTGCCTTCGGCAATCTTCACTCCGTAATCCAGCACGACGATGCGCTGGCAGATGCCCATGACCACCTGCATGTCGTGTTCGACCAGCAGCACGGCGATGCGGAACTTGTCCTTCACGAACTGGATGGTCTTCATCAGCTCCACCTTCTCCGTCGGGTTCATGCCGGCGGCGGGTTCATCGAGCAGGAGCAGTTTGGGTTTCGTGGCAAGGGCGCGGACGATTTCCAGCCGGCGCTGATCACCGTAGGGCAGACCCTTGGCATCGCTGTGGCGGAAGCGGCCGAGCTTGAAGACTTCGAGCAGTTCCATGACCTGTGTTTCAACCTCAGCTTCGCCTTCGCGAAAGCCGCGCCCTCGCCAGAGGGCATTGATGATGCCGTGGGGGCGATGCAGTTGCACGGCGGCGCGCACATTGTCAAAGACGCTCATGCTGCCGAAGAGCCGGATGTTTTGGAACGTGCGGGCGATGCCGAGCCGGGTGAGTTGATGCGGTTTCAATCCACCCGTGGACTGCGCGGCAAAATGGATCGCACCATCGGTCGGCTGATAAACGCCGGTGATGAGATTGAACGCCGTCGTCTTGCCCGCGCCGTTGGGGCCGATGAGTCCGACCAGTTCCTCGGCGCCAATGTTGAGGTTCAACTCCGACACGGCGGTGAGTCCGCCGAAGCGGATGGTCGCGCGGTCGAGCTGGAGCAAGGATGCGTTCACGCCCCCTTGCCTTTCCCCTTGCTGAGGGTGAACAGTCCCTGCGGCCGCGCCATCATCAGGCCGATGATGAGCAGCGAGTAGATGATCATCCGGTAATCGGCAAAGCCGCGCAGGAATTCCGGCAACAGTGTGAGCAGAATCGCCGCGAGGATCACGCCCGCCGTCCGCCCCATGCCGCCGAGAATCACCATCACCACGATGTCGATGCTCTTCATGAAATCAAAGCCGCTCGGCGAGAGAAATGATTTGTGATGCGCGTACAGTCCGCCCGCCACGCCGGCGAAGAACGCGCCAATGACGAACGCCGTCACTTTGTAGCGCGTGGGGTTGATGCCCATCGCCCCCGCCGCCACCTCGTCATCATGCACGGCGAGGAAACCGCGGCCATACGTCGAGTTCACCAGCGTCGCGACGACATAGACGGTCACGGCTGCGAGCGACCAGGCCCAAAACAAGTTCGTGAAACCAGGGATGCCTTTCAGCCCGCTCGCCGCGCCCACCGCTTCCATGTTTTGAAAAACGACGCGGATGATTTCGCCGAAGCCGAGCGTAACGATGGCGAGGTAATCACCGCGCAGCCGCAGCGACGGCACGCCGACGGCGAGACCGACGAGCGCGGCCATCAAGCCGCCGGCCAGCAGTGCGACCATGAACAGCAGCGGTGCGGCGGCGGGCGGCAGCAGTTTGGAAACTTCGAGGGTGAGCTTGGCCGCCGTGTAGCCGCCCACGGCCATGAAGCCGGCGTGGCCAAGACTGAACTGCCCGGTGTGCCCGTTGATGAGATTGAGGCTGACCGCGAGGATGATGTTGATGCCCACGTCGATGACCAGCCCGAGGTAGTAGCGGTTGAAGTGCGCGGAGAAGTAGGAGATGACCGCCGCGATGACGATGGCCACGATCAAAAATGTTTTCGTGTGCCGGGTCATGATGGGAAATGACGGAGGACGAATGACGAATGACGAGTGAATGTCCAAGCCTCAACCGCGATGCCCTTCGTCATTGGCCCTTCACTCGTCATTAGAAATTCGTGCTTCGTCATTCAGACTTTCTCCACCTGCGCCTTGCCGAGCAGACCGGCGGGTTTGAAGAGCAGAATTAGAATCAACATGGCGAAGGCGATGCCGTCACGATACGTCGAGACGCCGGGAATGCCGCCCGCGAAGGTTTCCAACAAACCGAGCAGCAGCCCGCCCAGGGCCGCGCCGGGGAGATTACCAACGCCACCCACCACCGCCGCCACAAACGCGTACAGTCCCGGCTTCATGCCCATGAGCGGCTCAATGCCCGGCGCGCGCATGGCGTAGAAGATGCCCGCGATGGCCGCCAGCGCCGAGCCGAGTCCGAAGGTGAAGCTGATGATGCGGTTATTGTTGATGCCCATGAGCGCGGCGGCCTTTTCATTGAACGACACGGCGCGCATGGCGGTGCCGGTCCTGGTGTGCTGCACGATGAACCACAGGCCGGCCAGCAGCAGCGCGGTCACCACCACCACCACCACGTCATTGCTGTTCACGGACAGGCCGCCGATCACAAAATCTCTTTGCGCGAGCAGCGTGGGAAACGGCTTCGTCTTCGCGCCGAAGACTCGATCGTGCTGGCAGGTGAACTCGATGAACAACGACACGCCGATGGCCGTGATCAGCACCGTGAGCTTGGGCCGGTTGCGCAGCGGGCGGTAGGCAAGGAACTCAATCAGCATTCCGATCCCCGCGCAGATGGCCGCCGAGAGCGCGATTACCAACAACGCCCCGCCGATGGATTGCGCTGGCAAAACTTTGGCGACTGCCGGAGCGAGAAAGTAGGCCGCGAACGCGCCGAGCATCAGCACGTCGCTGTGGGCGAAATTGATGAAGCGGAGAATGCCATAGACCATCGTGTAGCCGATGGCGACGAGGGCGTAGATGGAACCCAGCGCGAGGCCGTTGATGAGTTGTTGAAGAAACCAGTCCACGCGTGGCGTTGCTGGTTACGGGTTGATGGTCTCGACGTAATGAAACTCGCCGCCCTTGATCTGGAGGATCACCGCCGATTTGGTCGCGTCGCGCTGGGCGTTGATCGTGATTTTGCCAGTCACCGCAGCAAAGTCCTTCGTGGCGGCGAGGGCGTCGCGGATCTTCTGGCCGTCCGTTGAGCCGGCGCGCTTCATGGCGTCGGCGAGAATCATGGCGGAGTCATAACCGAGCATGGCCAGGGAATCAGGCGCCTTGCCCTTGAAGCGCGCCTTGTAGGCGGCCACGAATTGTTTGACCCGCGGGTCCGGGGAATCCGGTGCCGCATGGGTCGAGATGTAGTGGCCCTCGACCGCGTCCTTGCCGATTTTCACCAAGTCTTCGCTCTCCCAGCCGTCGCCGCCGAAGAACGGCACGTTCAAGCCGAGCTGTTTCGCCTGAATGCAAATGAGCGCCGCATCGGTGTAATAGCTGGGCACGAACACCGCGTCGGGGTTGGACGACTTGATGGCCGTGAGCTGCGCTTTGAAATCCTTGTCACCGCCGTTGAAATCCAGCTCGGTGACAATCTGCCCGCCCGCCTTGGTGAAACCTTCCTTGAAATATTTCGCGAGTCCCTTGCTGTAATCGCTCTTCACGTCGGTGAACACGGCGACCTTTTTCGCTTTCAGCGTCTTGCTCGCAAAATTCGCCATCACCGTGCCCTGGAACGGATCGATGAAGCAGACGCGGAAGATGAAGTCGCCCGTCTCGGTCACTTTGGGATTGGTCGAGGACGGCGAGATCATCGGGATTTTGTTTTGCTGGCAGATGGGCGCGGCTTCGAGCGAACGGCTGGAGGCGACTTCGCCCAGGATGGCCACCACGCCGTCGCGGGAGATGAGCTTGTTGACCACGGTGGCGGGTTCGCCGGCCTTGGACAAATCATCCTCGGTGAGCAGCTCGAACTTCTTGCCCAACACTCCGCCCGCCGCGTTCAGCTCCTCGATGGCGAGCACCGTACCTTCATGCGAGGAGATGCCGAAGGTGGCCTCCTTGCCGGTGAGCGAGGCGAATTCCCCGACCTTGATGGTGTTGCCGCCCGGCGGTTTGCAGCCGGCGAAGAGCGCGGCCGCGACGAAAGCGGAAACCAAAAAAGTTTTTTTAATCATAAGTCTGAGAAGTTGCCTGCCCCAGACCGTAGGAAACGGCCCCGGCCATTTCAACAGCAATGGCTCAAACGAATATGGCTCCCGCCGGGCGGGAGCCATGTGACCGAGCACTGACACTGCCGGAGCCCCGCTACGGCACGCTCGGCGTGACGATGCGCAGGTAGCGTTCGGGCGCCGCCGGGGCGCTGGCACTGTTGACCTGAATGGTCCGCACCAAGGGCTGGGCGATGATGCTGGTCAGGTTGGTCCACGCGGGCAGCGCTAGGTTGGTCCGCCATTGCACGGTGTAACTGAGGTTCGTCTGGGCCACGAAGGTCAGCTCGGTGGCGTTGGTGGCGGAGAGAAGGATTTTCAAAACGCTGAGCGCGTTGGTCGGGTTGGTGCCCGATAGATACTCGTCACGGTTGTTCATCCCGTCCCCGTCGAAGTCGAGCAGCGCATCCGCCGCGTTGTTGGTGTTGAAGCCGTATTGGGTCTCCCACAGATCGGCCACGCCGTCGTGATCGAAGTCCGCGAGCATGATGAGGTTGACTATCCCCGCGCCGGGGCTGGCGATGGCCGAACCGGCGAGATTCGTCACCACCACTTGGATTCTATAGCTGGCCTGCACGTTGGTGTAGGTGAGCGTGGGCACGCTGCTGGTGAAATAACCCGCTCCGTTGCGCAGCCAGCGGTAGCCCAGCGGCATGAGCGGATGAACCGGCCCGGCCGTGACGTTGAAGGTGGCGGTGCCGCCCTGCAACACGGTCTGCGGTTGCGGCCCGTTGGTCACGACGGGCTTGATGAGCACATAGAGCGTGAGGTTGGTGGCCGCGCCGCCGAAGCTGTTCGACACGCTGAAGCTGTAGCTGCCCATCTGGGCAAAGCTCAGGTTGGTCAGCGCGAGGGTTGGAGCGTTGGCACCCGGAATGTCAGCCCCGTTGAACTGCCAGCGATATTGCAGCGGCGGCGTGCCGGAGTTGACGATGGTGAAGGTCACGTTCGAGCCGCCGTTGGTCGCGTAGATGCCGGGCGGGGCGCTGAGAATAACCGGCAGTTCCGACACGGACACCTGGGCTACGGCGCTGAAGGCCGGCCCACCGGAGTTGACGGCAAACACGTCGTAGGCTCCGGCATCATCGAGCCGCAAATAATCGAGGAGCAGAGAGGCGTTGGTCTGGCCGGGCAGGGCCGCGCCATTGAAGCGCCACTGCCACGCGAGCGGACCGCCGGTGGCGGCCGCTTGGAGCAGGAGGTTGACCCCGGTAAGAGTGTTGGTGCCCACCGGCGATTGCACGATGACGGGCGGAGCCACGGGGCTGCTGGCATTGGGGCCGCCGGCCGTGGGCGTGGCGGCGAGCCAGTTGGCCGCGTCGTTGCCGTAGGCAGACGCATTGCGTCGTTGCAGCGAATAACCGCCGCCCTCGACCAAGCCCGAAGGCCACGGGGCGGACGTGCCGTAATTCACCTTGTCCACCAGCACGAACGGCAGGAACGCGCCGTCCGGCAGATCGGGCCGGAAGAGTTCAATGGTCTCGCCGCCGTTGGCCAGCTTGCCCGCGTACGGTCCGAGCACCGGCACCGCCGGTGATACGCCGTAGTGGGCGCGGAAGTTTCCGAGCGTCGTTGGATCGATCGCCGGGTCAAAATCCACCACCAACAGGTAGCCGCCCGCCGCGAGCGTGGTGCCGGGCGGGAAGCTGAAATCAATCCCATCGCCGAGCCGCCAACAGTTCGTGGGCCGCGCCGGGTCAAAGAGATCGACGGGCGCACCGGTGATATTGCGCAGTTCGATGAACTCCGTCGCACCCGCGCCACTGGTCGGGTTGTACATGATTTCGTGAATGACCACGGGACCGACCAGCGGCCCGGCGTTGATCGTGCCGAGGGTGCGCCCTGATTGGGCCGTGAAATTAAGGCCCCCCGCCACTTCGTAGCGACCGAAGGAAACACCGTCCGCCGCCGCGCCAAACTTCACGCGCGTCCGGAAGCCGCTGAGGTTGCCGGCGCCGTCGGCTGCGGAGAGCCAGAGTTCGCCGCCGCGCGCGCGGTCGAGGGTGAAGGCGTTCGTGCCGCCGGTGTTGAACTGCGATTCGAGGAACTGAATGAACCCGCCCGCCGGAATGGTCGTGCCGTCCGCAATGCGGAATTTTTTCAGCACTGCCGCGCTGTCGCTCAGGAACCAGCCGCCGATGGACGCGGGATCACCCGTGGGATTGCGCAGTTCAATCGTGTCTTCCAGCGGATTGCTGGCGTGGGTCAGAACTTCGTTGATCACGGCTTCCCCGATGAGCCGGTAGTTGGATTCGCCCGGCGTGGCCGAGCCAGGGAAGCCCAGCACCGTGCTCGCGCCATCCCCCAGCCGGCCCTGCGAAACGCCGAGCGTCTGCGCGCCAAAGGCCACCGTGTCGAGAGCGTTGCTGCCATTGGCCGCGTAGAGCCGGAGCGCGTCGCCGTCCGCGTCGAGGCTGAAATTTACATGGTCACGGCCCTGCTCGAGATTCCCGTCCGCCGTCCATTTCACAAAGCCCGTCGGCCCGATGAAACTGAGCGGCGCGATGCGGAACTGGTTGGTGCCAAAAGTCGTGAGGTCATCCGTCAGGATCAGCCCGCTCAAATCCACCGGCAGAGCGGCGGAGTTGAACAGCTCGAACCAGTCCGCGCCGCCATCGGGATTGGCCATCCACTCATTGATGCGCAGCGTGCCGTTGGTCCCGAGCGCAGCAATCGCGCCGTTGGCCGCGCCGGGCGTGGTGGTCGCGAGCAGCCGCCACAGGCCGCCGGACAAACCGATGGAACGGTTCTCCACTTGGAAGCCGTACTCGACTGAGTTCACGAGCTGCCCCCCCGGATTGAAGAGGTAGACAGCGCCGCTGTCGCCGTTGAGCGAGCGACCTGTGTTGTAGTCACCCGAGTTGGTCGAGGCGAGCCGTCCGCCGTCGCACCAGACGAGGAGATAACCGTTGGCCCCGATGGAGGCGCCGGGCGGAAAGGTCCACTGGCCGGGCGCGAGGCCGTCCACGCTCAGGCTCATTCCGGCGAGGGAGAAGGGCGAGCCGCTGGCGTTGAACAGCTCGACGTAATCCGCGACGCGACCCGCGTTGGTCACGGCCGAAACATTGCGCGCCAGCACTTCATTCAAGACCGGCCCGCCATAGCTCGCGGCGTAATTGGAAGCGCCGGGACTGGCCGTGCCGACGAAGTTCACGACGCTGGCCGAGCCGTCCGGCAGGCGTCCGCGCGAGACCCCTTCGAGGGCGTTCGAGTAAGTGACGCTGTTGACCAGCGTGGCCAGCGGGTCGTAGAGCGAGATCGTTTCGCCGACCGCAGAGAGTTTGAGATCGAGATGATCCGCGCCCGCATTTTCATCAGCGAAGAGTTGCACGAATCCACCCGCGCCCACGAAAGAGAGCGAGGTGATCTGATGAATGACCGACGTGGTGGTGAGCCAGCAACCGCGCAAGGCCACCGGCAGGGCGGCGGGATTGAACAGCTCGATCCAGTCCGGCTGGGCCGGCAGCGCATTGGCCAGCCACTCATTGATCACGAGGTTCGTCGGCGAGGCCACGGCGGCGGCGACGTTCGCGGCGTCCGGCGTGGGTGTGTTCAAGACCCAGTTTGCGCCGACGCGCCCGAGGGAATAGTCGGGCAGTTGCAGACCGAAGCCGAGGGCATCGACGAGATTGGTCGCGGCGTCGTAGAGCTGCACGTTGTCGCCGCTGTGACTGAGGGAAAATCCGAGGTGCAATCCGGGCGTGGTGTTGGTCGCGTCATCGGCCCACACGACGAGGAAACCGCCGGCCGGCAGGGTCGTGGCCGGGAAGACAAACTTCCGCGCATTGCCATCGTCGGTCAGGCTCCAGCCCGTGAGCGTCGCACTGCCCGCGCCCCGGTTGTGCAGTTCGATCCAGTCGGGATGAGTGCCGCTGTTCGCGACGGAGGTGAAGTTGGTCGCCATGATTTCATTCAACCGCACGTCGGAGACAGCGGGCGGCGCGGGCGCGGCTCCCGGTGTGCCGTTCAGAGCGGCACTGGCCCGCCAGTTGGCCGCGTCATCCGGGTCGCCCTGCGCGTCCACCACTTCGAGCGAGTAGCCCGCGCCATCGGCCCGGGTCGGCCAGCCGTTGTTGTCGTGGTAGTCCACGCTGGTGATGATTTGGGCGAAGCGATCCCGCAGGGTGAGGCGCTCACCGGCGTTGTTCAGGCTGCCGGCGAAACGGTCGAACACGGTCACGCCCGGATAGCGGACGGCGAAGGAGATGGGATCCGTGTTGGAACCCAGGACGAGCCGCCCGCCCGCTGCCAGCGCGGAGCCGGGCGGGAAGGTGTAAGTGATGCCTTCAAAAAACATCCCACTCAAATCGAGTGGCGTGGTCCCGGTGTTTTGCAGCTCGATGAATTCATAGAGGCTCCCGCCGATCGGGTTGTACATGATCTCGGTGAGACGCAGCGGGACGCCGAGCGAGGCGACTTCAAAGGTGGCCTCGGTCACGGCGCTCCAGTTGGCCCCGTTCAAAGTGCGCGCCCGCACCACCGTCGTTTGCCCCAGCACGATCGGCCCGGCATAGGTCGCGGCGTTCGCGGCCACCGCCCCGCTGAACATGACGCGCGGATCGCCGCCGTTCGTCGTGTAGTAAATCGTGCCGCCCCCATTGGTCGCAGCCATCGTGAGGTTGAAGCCGCGCGGCACGCGCCCGCCAAACTGGTTGAAGACCGGCGCGTTCGACGAGGCGATGAGTCCGTACTGATTGAACTGCCCCATCATGACCGCGCGCCGGGCGGGAATCCAAGTGGTGGCGATGGCGTTGTCGTAGCCGGGCAGGACCGGCAGCATGGCCGCGCGCAACGCCGTATGCAGGAGGCTGATGTTGGTGTCGGTCAGCGCGCCGTTGTTGAAGAAATTCCGGTGGATGCGGTCGGCGAAAAGGAGCCGGAATTCAGGATTGAGATAGAGGCGCTGGTAATTGCGCGCGATGTCCGAGGAGCCGATGCTGGCCAGACCGGAATCGCTCGGCCCGCCGCCAGAGAGGGTGAAGGTGTTCAGGGTGGGAGAAGCGCCGTAAATGCCGCAGCCCCATTCGCCATCCCATACGGCGTAGCGCCACACGCCATTCGTGGAACGCTCGCGGGTGGCCACCCAGTTGTTGGCCGGCCAGTCGCCCATCGCCTCGTAAACGTTCAGGCAGAGGTAATCGACAAAGTTGGTGACATCAAAACGCCGCGCCACCTCCTGATAGATGGCCGGCTGGGTCACGTCCTGGCCGGCGATGTAGCTGTTGAGGCTGTTGTATTCCACGAGGTCGCCGTTGACCACGGAGCTGAATTGTTTGATCACGTCCCAGCGTTTTTCACTCTGGTAGGTGGAGGAAATCCAGTTCTCGTCCGGGCGCTCGGTGGGGTTGAAGAAGCCGATGTACTGACCGTTGATGAAGAGGTTGACCATATTGCCGTGAATCGTGACCGCTCCCTCGTTGGCGTGCAGGCGGCGCGTCATCTCATCGCGGATGAAGGGATTCAAATCGTTGTGCCCGGCGCGCAGGATGATTTGATCAAAGCTCTGCACGGCCGAGCCTTCAAAGAACGGATACTCCAGCTTGCCCGGCCCATAGGCCCCCCGGAAATACACGCGGTAGGCAAACTTGTCGGTTGGACGGTAGCGGGGTCGCGTGTAGTCGCTGCCGTGGGCGCGAATGCCGCCGTTGACTTGAAAGCCAGAATTGTCCCCGGGCTTGATCATCTCGAACGAGAGCGGGCGCTCCCAGGCCACGCCGTGCTTGGAGGGATTGTGATAATCGTTCGTGGTGGCGGGAATCCACAGGCCACTGCCCGCGTCGTAGCTGCCGCCGCCGATGCCGAGGATGCCGGACGGGCCGTAAAGATTATTTGAGGCGGTGACGAGCGACAGCACGGGCAGCGACTTGATGGCCGCCGAGGCGTTGAAAATGTAGGTGTGAGTCACGCTGTCCGCCGGCAGGTAGTTGGTGCGGAACGCGGCGGCGCGAATCACGGCCGTGTTCGCCAGGGCCAGCGGTGTGCTGTAAACCGTGCCGGTCAATTCCGTCGGCTCGCGTCCGTCCGTCGTGTAGCGAATCTGCGCGCCGCGCGTTTCACAGGTAAGCGTGAGGTTGAAGGGCTGCGTGAAAAAACCGCGCGCCACGCCGAAGTGAACCGGCGGAATGACGCCGACGATGGAGCTGATCCCATTCGGTCCGCCCGGCGTGGGCGGAGCGAAATAGCGAAACACGCCATTCGTGTCCGGACCATAGGAACGGTCGTTGCGTTGCTCGGGGAAAGCGGGGCTAAAGCCGCTGATCAGCACGCGCGGCGAGTCCGGCGAATAAAGCCCGAGATGCTCGCCATGGCCGTTCAATTTGAAGTTGGTGTGGAAGCGATTTGTGCCGGTGGGCGACTTGATGTCCTTGCCCGAGGCGAAGACGACGAGATAGGCGCCCGGAGCCAGCGCGCGCGCTGGGAAACTCCAAAGTCCGGGCAAATCCGGGTCATCGCTCAAGGCATAGTTGGCCAGGTTCACCGTCGTCGCGCCTTGGTTGTAAATCTCGATCCACGGCTGCGCCTCGCTGTCCTCGTCCACCAGACCAATTTCATTTCGGGCCAGGAATTCGTTGATGACCAGATTCCCCACCGTCGCGCTGGGATTCACCGTGTAGCTCCACGCGCCGCCCGCCAAGGGATTCGGCACCGCCGCCAAGTCCGTGATGCCGTGACCGCCCGCCCAGGCCACGGAGACGCCGCCGGCGGCGGCCGGCGGGAAGCGAAAGATGAACGGCCCGCCCGGCGTGTAGGTCACGTTGGTGGCGGGCTGGCCATTGATGAGCAGGTCCGCTGCGTCCAGATGAAGCACATCTTCGCTGAAGGTCACTTCGATCTGCGCCAGGTTCAGCACCGTCGCCCCGGCTGGCGGGAAGAGCGCGGTCACCACGGGCGGCACGACATCGACGAGGTTGTAAAGCCAGTTGGCACTGGGCGCGGCGTGATCGAAGGCGTTCGGCGGCGTGGCTTGATCCGTAATCGCGTGGCCCGCCGCCCAGCCGATTTGCACCGAACCGTAGGCCGGCTGGGCAAAGGTGAAGGTCACGCTGTTGCTCGCGATGCTGGCGCTGTTCACGGGAAAACCGTTGATGAGAAAATCATTCGCGTCCACGCCGCTGACCGGCTCGGAGAACGTGACCGTGATGGAAGTCAGATTCGTGACCGCACCGGGCGCGGGCACCTGGCTGAGGATGACCGGCGGGTTGGTCTCCGTGAGCACACCCTCCAGCGAGGCGTCGAACACAATGTCGCTGCTGCCCAGGCTGGTGTTGAAAACCTGGACGGCGAGCGTGTTCGCCCCGCTGAGGAGATAGCCGCCCACGCCGGTTAAATTGTAGAACACAAACGGCACCGGTTCCGCCGCCCCATTCGCGAGGTTCGTGATGGTCACCGGCGATCCCGGTGCCTCCGGCATGTTCACGCGCTGCACCTCGGCCCCGTTGATCCAGACCACGAAGCCGTCATCCACTTTCGCGCCCAGCCGCAGCGAGGCGATCTGCGCCAGGTTCGTCACCGTGAACGAGCGCCGGAGAAAGAAGCAGGTGTAATTGTTGATCATGTCGTCGAGCAGCGTGCCGTTCGGGTAGCTCTCGCCGTAGGTGAAGGGCGCGGGCGCGTTCGAGAAGGCCGCGTCGTTGAAGCTGTTGCTCCGCCACGTTGTGAGGTCCGGTGAAGATGCCTCGGTGCGCCCCGTGGCCAGCCGCCAGGTCGCGTTGGTGCCGACGAGGGGAATGGTTTCGGCGGATTGAAGAACGGCACAAGATGCCAGGAGCACAGCCACGCAGGCACGAATGGAATGGGTCATGGGCGGAGCGTAGCGGATTGGGGATAATAAATCTTCTACAAAAACTCCCAAGTTATCAACCGGCACGGGTCGCCGCCTCACTCCACCGGCTTGTCGAAATGGACGCACCAGTTGTAGAGCGCATGTCCGTAGAGCGACGGAGTGGGATCGGAGTCGCGCAGGCACCCGCGCGGACCGGTCGTCGGTCCGCCGCCCACGTACAAGTCGGACGTGTAGCCGTAGCGCAATCGCTTGTTGCTGGCCGTCGGAATTTTGGACAAGCGCAGTCGGACCTGCGCGGGAGCAATGATTTCCACCGCCTCGATCACCGTCGCGGCGCGCCAGGGAATTCCGCCGCCTTCGTCATCCATGTATTCAAAGCCGCAGGGGCCGATGGACACACGGAGGGGCTGATACATCAGCACGTTGCTGCCCGTGCTCGTGAAATCGGCGGTCGGCCCGTTGGTGGCCACGGCCACGGTGACGGTGTTCGACTGCGGGGCCGAGCGGATGAAGTAACGCTGCCCCGGCGTGCCCAGTTCCAGCCCGCCGGGCGCGGTCGGGCCGTGAAAATAAACGGCGTCACCCGGCTGCAGTTGATGCGCCTCCTGAAAAACGATGGTGTCGTGAACTGGGTCCACCGTCACTTCGACCGATGGGCCGTAAAGAGGCGCATAGACCGTGCGTTGCGGATCAGTCACCGCGTTCGTGTCGAGGACAAGGTCGCCCACCTGGCCCGTGAAAGTCACGGTGATGAACTCGTTGCTTCGGGTGACGTCGATGGGCCGCAGGGGCGACCAGGGGAGGCCGCGCAGGACATGCTGTTGGTAGGCTTTGGCGTAGTACTCGCCCAGCCAGCGGTAGCCGTCGCCGGACAGGTGGAGCGTCCCGTTGTGGGGGAGAAAATATTTGGGGCCGAC
>JAYVWQ010000006.1:0-10724 GCA_043785945.1 Akkermansia sp. | reverse complement strand
CTCGGCGACTGGGGCGTTCACTGGCTCGATCAGGTGCTCTGGTGGAGCGAGGAGAAATATCCGAAGCGAGTCTATTCCACAGCCGGCCGCCCCGTGCGTGGTCCCGCCGTGCTCAACGACAAGGAGCAGACCGGCGACGCGCCTGACCATCAAGTGGCGGTGTATGAGTTCGAGAAATTCACCTGCGTGTGGGAACACCGCCGCTTCGCCGAGAACAACGCGGAGAAGCACAGCATCGGCTCTTACTACTACGGCACCAAGGGCACCCTGCACATCGGCTGGCGCGACGGCTGGACGTTTTATCCCGCGAACAAGAAGGACAAAATCATCCACGAAGATGCACAGCTCCAGGAACCCGACGGCCATAACCTCACGCTCCTGTGGACCGACTTCATCGAGAACATTGAGGGCCGATCCAAGGGCGTGGCCAGCATCGAGATCGCCCATCGCTCCTCAGTGCTACCGTTGCTCGGCATGATCTCCTGGCGCGTGGGCCGCAGCATCAACTGGGACGGCGCGAAGGAACAAATCACCGGCGACGCCGAAGCCAGCCAACTGCTCAGCCGGCCTTATCGCGCGCCGTGGGTGTATCCGACGGTGTGATGCGCAGTGAAGGCGAAGGTGGAAAAATTCTTTAATCAAAGTGGCTGTGGTTAACGCACCAACAATCGAAGAGGCAAAATCCCTGGCCTTTCCCGACCTCGTGCGAATCATTCGTGTCCACCTAGGCGCAGGACATTTCTTGCAGGCTTCTGGGGAAGCCGAGCGGCAAATTATTGCTTGGATCGACGTGCTTGAATCCCAAATCCCTCCGCCACCTGAAAAGCCACAACTCATCGAGTCAACCAAGCCTCACACTCGCGTAGCGAACGCCCAACACCAGAACGCCATAAATCGCAAAAAATGGTCAGCTCAGTTGGAGAGATGGCACACATCAAATGACATCGCTGTCCGCATCATCAGCAACCTGCGCCGTGATTGCTTTGCCGTTTTTCATCAGCCGCTGCCTTTGAGCGCAACGCGCGTGCCGTGGCGGCTCTTATCGCCATCAGGGACCGGCGAAGAACGTGTCTTGTCTGCGTTGCAAGATTATCATCGGCGCTGGCCAGAGATCCGGGTGGACGAGTCGCGCTTACGCTATGCGTACAGCTTGAAACCGGAACAGGTTTTCATCGGCGAGCACGAATTCGATAGCTACTTTGCGTTCGTGTTTGGCGGTGGTGTCAAAGTTTTGCTTGAAAACCCAATTGAGGGCAACGCCGCCTACATCTTCGACCAAGACTGGCGTCTTCTGTCCAAGCTCTCCAAGTCTGAATTGTTGGCTCATCATCGTGAGCACGTTATCCGAGTGATTCATTCACTTAAATGGAAGGCGGATATCAAAAAGGCTCTTCGTTACGCTATCACTTAGAATTGATGGAGGCGGCAGCGTAATTTGATTCAAACCCAAAGCCGACAATGTGACTGAAGAAATTGACGCCCCAAAGGCATGTCATGAATTGGCTTAATCAAAAAATGTTAGCCCCGATGAACGACGCTGGGGCGATTGCCAACCGGATCACGTTGGTAGGAGGTTGGGAAGCCACCGCACGCAAGCACACGAGCTTGCTGGGTTGGAACGCGGGACAATTGCTACCTGATCCGCTTGCGGACAACGGCACCTGCTGCCTCATACAGACACGTGTCCGTCGCTTTGCCGTTACCTGTGAGCATGTCTGGAGCGGCTTCGAGGCATTTCGGAAAGCGAAAGCTGAACCACGATTGTGGATTAGTTTGGTACAGGACAATCAAGGCTCTGCGCCTTCCCACGCGCGCATGCTTTCCAATCCACAGGCAATCGCTACGGATAAATCTCTCGACCTCGCGGTATTCACATTTGACGGGATCGACGCCCTTGAGCCTTGGCGATTCTGGCAATTCCGATTTACCACATCTTCAAAAGCCAACAAAGGTGACATTGTTAATTTCCTGGGATTTCCAGGCGAGGCACTCCGATCCGGAACTGCAAACCGGGTTTTGAATTACTGTTTTTTATCCCAAGATATCCACGATGTGGGCTGCAAGAAGTTCTTGTTGCATTCCGCGCCGGGCACATTGCGTCACAAGGATCAACAGGGCAAAGAAAGTGCCGCCTTCCGAATTTGCGGCGCGAGCGGAGCACCAGTTTTCAAAGTTGGCAAAAACTTCACCCTATCGCTTGCTGGAGTTGTTTCAGATCTCAGCTCCAGCGGCTGTGGAAGTGCTATTCAGCCTTACGAGATGAGTGATGGCGACATTTACGTCACACACGCCTGTTTTATTCAGGAGGATGGTTTGATTTTACCGCCGTAGATGAGGTGTGATTGCTGCGAACTCGGCTCGGCTCCGCTTTATCCGCCGGTGCCGTCACTCGGTTCCGCAAGCTTGTCACTCCGACCTCAACGCCGTAGCATGCCCGGCATGAGCGCGATTTTAACCATCAATCTGGATTCCGACGTTCTCCAACTGGCCGAACAGGAGGCCAAGGCCCGTCACACCACGCTGCCCGAGGTGGTGGCGCAGCAACTCCAAGTCATGGCGCGCAACTGGCAGGACAGCCGGGCGGGCCGTACGCCCATCACGGACGCGCTCCGAGGTGCGGTGAAACTGCCGGCTGATTTCGACGAGCGGGCTGCTCTGACGGAGGAGTTGCAGAAGAAGCATGGCATCCAGGGATAAAATCTTTCTGGATACCGACGTGGCGCTGGATCATCTCGCGGATCGCCAGCCCTTCGCGGAATACGCCCACCGACTGCTCGCGCTCGCCGAGGCCGGTGAGATCACGGTCTGCCTTTCCTCCCTTTCGTTCAGCAACCTCTACTACCTTTTGCGCAAGCTGAAGGGGCACGATGAAGCGCTTTCCATGCTTGGGCAATTGCAGCGGCTGGTCCGTGTCTCCGCAGTGACTGAGGCGGAGATTCAGTCCGCGCTGTCCTCGGGGTTCAAGGATTTCGAGGATGCGATTCAGCATTTCACGGCGAAGGCGGAGGGTGGTGTCAGCACTATCATCACCCGCAACAAGTCCGATTACGCCGCCAGTGAAATACCGGTTTTTTCGCCGGACGAATTTCTTGCCAAGCGCGAATCGAGCAACGAGTGAGACCGCACTGACTCGCCTCCCCGCGCCACGCCGAGGTTGCGCCGCGCCACTTCTGCTGTTACCAAACCGCCACTGCTTCTCTGGATATGAAACGAACATTCTTTTTGCTGCTGGCGATGTTGGTCCTGACGGGGCCGGCTCAGGCCGCCAGTTCCTCAAAACTGGCTGAACCGATTCAGGTCATTCGCGCGGTGGGGCCGGAGGGACGCGGGAACGCGGCCGCCACCGCGGCGTGGAAGCAACTCTCCTCGGCGGATGCCGCCTCGCTGCTGGTGATTCTCGGCGGCATGGACGGCGCGAATGATCTGGCGGTGAACTGGCTGCGCTCCGCCGTGGACGCCATCGCGGCGCGCGAACTGGCGGCGGGCCGCAAGCTGCCGGTTGCGGAGTTGGTGCTGTTCGTGCGCGACACCCGGCATCATCCCCGCGCCCGGCGTTTGGCTTATGAGCTTGTTGTCCGCGCCGATGCCGGTCAGGCGCAGAAACTCATCGTCGGGTTGCGCGATGATCCCAGCCCGGAGCTGCGTCGTGATGCCGTGCAAGGTCTGGTGGATGAGGGAGCCGCACTGCGCAAAGCAGGGCAGACGAACGAGGCCGTGCCCAAATATCAGGCGGCGCTGAAATCCGCGCGCGACGTGGATCAGGTCGAGAGCATTGCCAAGGAGTTGAAGAAACTGGGGAAGCCCGTCGAACTGCCGAGTGTATTCGGCTGGGTGTCGCAATGGAAAGTCCTCGGCCCCTTTGACAGCACGCGCGGTGCGGGTTTTGAGAAGGTGTATCCGCCGGAAGATCGCGTCGATCTCGCCGCCGAATACGAGGGCAAGACGGGCAAGATTCACTGGCAGGATTTCACGGCCACCGGCGATTACGGCCTGGTGGATTTGAACAAACCCTGCGGCGCGCTCAAGGAAGTCGCGGGTTACGCCTTCACCGAATTTTATTCCGACCAGGCCCGCCCGGTGGAACTGCGGCTCGGTTGCAAGAACGCGTGGAAGGTGTGGCTGAACGGCAAGCTGCTCTTCGGTCGCGACGAATACCATCGTGGCATGGAGATCGACCAATACCGGCTCGCCGCCGAACTGAAGCCGGGAAAGAACAGCATCCTCGTTAAAATTTGTCAGAACGAGCAGACGGAGAAGTGGACGGTGGAATGGGAATTCCAGCTTCGCGTCACCGATGTCCTCGGCACACCCATCGCCTCCGCCAAGCCATGAAACATTTTCTTCCCAGCCTCGTTCTCCTCAGTTCGCTCCAATTCGTCACGGCGGACTGGCCGCAGTTTCGCGGGCCGCTCGGCAACGGCGTGGCCACGGGAGCCAGCGTGCCGACCAACTTCAATGCGCGCAGCATCCTGTGGGCGGCGGACCTGCCGGGGCGCGGACTGAGCAGCCCCATCATCATCGGCGACCGCGTGTTCGTGACCTGCTCCAGCGGGCCGAAGCAGGAGCGGCTGCACGTCATTTGTTTCAGCGCCACCGATGGCCGCCAGCTTTGGGAACGGCAGTTCTGGGCCACGGGCCGCACCATGTGCCACGACAAAACCTGCGTGGCCGCGCCCACTCCGGCGAGCGATGGCGAACGCATCTTCGCCATCTTCTCCTCGAACGAT
The DNA here is from genome assembly GCA_043785945.1 of Akkermansia sp. Lineage (GTDB taxonomy): Bacteria > Verrucomicrobiota > Verrucomicrobiia > Limisphaerales > SIBH01 > JANNGC01. Next base: position 5,997 of record JAYVWQ010000006.1, on the reverse strand, counting down.
CTCGTCTGTCTCGACCTCGACGGAAATCTGCTCTGGCTGCGCGGCCTGACCCTCGATTATCCCAACGCCAGCAACAGCCTCGGCATGTCCTCGTCGCTCACCGTCGCGGACGGCGTGCTCATCGCCATGCTGGAGAACGACAGCGAATCCTTCACCGCTGGGCTTGATGCGAAGACGGGCGTGAACCGCTGGAAGCTCGACCGGCCCAAGATGGCCAACTGGACTTCACCCACGCTCATCAAGTCCGCCGGCGGTCCGATGCAGGTGCTGCTGCAATCCGGCAAAGGTGTCACCGCCGTCGAACCGGCCACCGGCAAGATCGTCTGGTCGTACACCGACGGCGCTTCCACCATTCCCTCGGGCACGGTCAGCGACGGTGTGCTCTACCTGCCTTCGCAGGGACTCACCGCCTTGCAACCTTCGCCTGATGGTAATTCCCCCAAACAGCTCTGGCGCTCCGGCCAGCTTCGGCCCGCCACCAGCAGCCCGATGGTGTTGAACGGTCGCGTCTTCACCCTCAACGATGCGGGCGTCCTCTCCTGCGGCGATCTCGCGGATGGCAAACGGCTCTGGCAGTTGCGGCTGAAGGGGCCGTTCAGCGCCACGCCCGTGGCGGCGGGCACGTTCCTCTATTGCGTGAACGAAAAGGGTGTTCTTCAAGTCGTGGACACCGCCGCCGCAGAAGGTGCGGTGACGAGCGAAATGGATCTGGGCAAGACCGTTCTGGGCACGCCGGCCATTGCGCATGGTGCTGTGTACGTCCGCAGCGACGGCAAACTCTGGAAGCTGGGCAAGTCCTGAGCCGGGGCGCGTCAGGTTCCTGACCGGGATAAATTCGCCAGCGCGGCGCGAATGGATGCGGTGGTGTTGAACCCCATTCCTGGTTGGAGTTCGCGTCGTTCCCGGTCCCCTCGATTCGTTCGCCGGCTCCTTCGATTTTCGAGTCAAGCAGTCCACACTCTCGCAAAAAGACATTGTCCCGCCCGCGCGTTCCCGGCAGTGTCCGCGACTTCATGCGGCAAGTTCGGCTGGCAATTATCGGCGGTGGAACAGTGGGCGGCGGCGTCGTGCAGGCGCTCCAGCGCAATGGCGCGCTCATGGCTTCGCGGCTCGGCGTCGAGTTGCAGGTCGCCAAGGTCGTGGTGCGCGATTTGAAGAAGGCGCGCGCCGTCAAAGTTCCGGCCGCGCTGCTCACCACGGACTGGCCGAGCGTGGTCGCCGATCCGCAAATTGATCTCGTCGCCGAATTGATCGGCGGCACCACCACCGCGCGTCAGGTTGTGCTCGCGGCGCTCAAGCTCGGCAAGCCGGTGGTCACGGCCAACAAGGCATTGCTCTCCGCGCACGGCGAGGAGCTTTTTGAAACCGCACAGAAGCACGGCACAAATCTGTACTACGAGGCCAGCGTCGCGGGCGGCATTCCCATTATCAAGGTGGTGCGCGAGGCGCTGATCGGGAACCGCATCACGCGCCTCTACGGCATCGTCAACGGCACCTGCAATTACATCCTCACGCGCATGAAGCTGGAAGGCGCGGACTTCGCCGCCGTGCTGGCCGACGCGCAGCGCCTCGGTTACGCCGAAACGCCGCCCGACCTCGACGTGGACGGGCACGACGCCGCGCACAAGACGGGCATTCTCGCCTCGCTGGCGCACGGCTTTTGGGTGAACCCGAAACAGATTTATACCGAGGGCATCCGGCACATCACGAAGCTGGACATCCAGTTCGCGGAGAAACTGGGCTACACGATCAAGCTGCTGGGCATCGTGAAGAAGTGCGGAACGCGGAGCGCGGAACGCGGAGCGCGCAACAAGACTAGTTGCCCGCCCATCCAAGTCTCCGTCTATCCCACGCTCGTGCCGAACGCGCATGTGCTCGCGAGTGTGAATGACGTTTTCAACGCCATCCTCGTGCGCGGCGACATTGTGGGCGACACGCTTTATTACGGACGCGGTGCAGGCCAGGATGCAACGGCCAGCGCGGTCTTGAGCGATCTCGCGGACGCGGCGCTCGACCTGAAGCTGGGCACGCGCAGCCGCATTCCGCCCTTCGTCCCGCACGAATGCGAGGGCGCGGTGCTGCCCATCGACGATGTGGTGTCCCGCTATTACGTGCGCCTGAACGTGGCCGACAAGCCGGGCACGATGGCCAAGGTCGCGACCATTCTGGGCCGCGCGAAGATTGGCATTTCCTCGGTCATCCAGCCCGAAGGCCACGAGGGCGACATTGTGCCGTTGATTCTGATGATTCACGACGCAACGAATGCGACGATGAAAAAAGCCCTGGCCCAGATTGCGAAGCTGCCGGTCGTGAAAGGCGCGCCGGTCATGATTCGCGTGGAGAATTTTGAATGAAAGGTCGCGCGAAGAGGCGAAGCACGCGAAGTAAAGAATAGACCGGAATCACTTCGCGGCCTTCGCCATTTCGCACGACTCAAACAAACATGGAATCAGAAGAAATCATCGGAAAAGCCATCTTGGATGCGGCCTTCAAGGTCCATTCATCGCTCGGCCCCGGTCTTCTGGAGTCGGTCTATGAGGCGGCATTGGCGCACGAATTGATCAAAGCCGGTCACAGGGTTGAGCGGCAAAAAGCCATCCCTGTCATTTACGACGGGCAACAGCTTGAGGTCGGTTTTCGTGCCGACCTGATCGTGGACGCCTTGGTCTTGGTGCAACTCAAATCCGTGGAGGCGCTCGCCGCAGTATTCAAGAAGACCACGACCACGTATCTGAGACTGATTCCTTTGCGGCTTGGTTTCCTCATCAATTTTAACGAAGCCCTGCTCAAGAACGGCATTCTCCGTGTCACCAACGGCCTTGAGGGCAAAGAATATCTGGCCCAAACTTCGCGTCCTTCGCGTCCTTCGCGCGACATCACCTTTAATTTATGAGTTCCAATGCAAACTGGTCCGGCGTTATTCGTCATTACGCCCAATATCTGCCCGTCACCGACGCCACGCCGATCATCACGCTGAATGAGGGCAACACGCCGCTCATCGCCGCGCCGAATTTCGTCGAGGCCATCGGCGGCCAGTTCTCCCTCTTTCTCAAATATGAAGGGTTGAATCCGACCTGTTCGTTCAAAGATCGAGGCATGACCATGGCCGTGTCGAAGGCCAAGGAGCGCGGTGCGGAAGTCGTCATCTGTGCCAGCACGGGCAACACCTCGGCCTCGGCGGCGGCTTATGCCGCGCGCGCGAAGATGAAGTGCGTGGTGATCCTGCCGCACGGCAAGATCGCCCTCGGCAAACTCGCGCAGGCGCTCCTGTGTGGCGCGACGACCATTTCCATCGAAGGCAACTTTGACGAGGCATTGCGCATCGTGCGCGAACTGGGCGAGATGGCCAAAGTCGAGGTCGTGAACAGCATCAACCCGGTGCGCATCGAGGGACAGAAGACGGCGGCCTTCGAGATTTGCGATGCGCTCGGTGACGCGCCGGACTTTCATTTCCTGCCCGTGGGCAACGCCGGCAACATCACCGCCTACTGGAAGGGCTACAAAGAATATCACGCGGCGGAAAAGTCCGACACGCTCCCGCGCATGTTCGGTTATCAGGCCGCCGGTTCCGCGCCGATTGTCGATGGCCATCCCATCGCCGATCCGCAGACCGTGGCCACGGCCATCCGCATCGGCAATCCCGCGAGCTGGCAGGGCGCAAAGGACGCACTCCAGGAATCCAACGGCCACATCGACAAGGTGACGGACGAGGAAATTCTGTTCGCCTACAAACTGATTGCCCGCACTGAAGGCGTGTTTGTGGAACCCGCCTGCGCCGCGCCGCTGGCCGGATTGATTAAGTGCGTCAAGGCCGGACTGATTCCCGAAGGCAGCCTCATCACCGTCACCATGACCGGCCACGGATTGAAAGACCCTGACACCGCGATCAAAACGGCGGGCTTTGAACCCATTCTGGTGCCCGCGAACAAGGAAGCAGTGATGAAAGTGATCGGGCTGTAACGCCCGACCTTACAGTTCATCCTCACGCTCGGCGTAGAAAAGACGGTGCGCGCGGTCGTAGTCGGTGGCCGGCACGAAGACCTGCGCGGTGCGGTTCAAGTCGTCCTCATCCGCGCTTTCGCCGGGCATGATTTGTTGCGTGGCGGCGATGCCGTGTTTTTCCAGCATTACGACCAGCATCTCGGTGTTGATCACCGGGCCGGTGTAGAAAAGTTTTGGTTCCACAGCGTCGTTCAGCCGAACAGGTCCAGCATCTTCGCGCGGCGGAAGGTGAAGATTTTTTCCAGATCGCGCCGAACGAAAAGCCGGTTCACCAGCGCCCCGCCCCAGACCGCGTATTGAATCGAGTCCCGAGCGAGCGTGCCGCCGTCGCGCTCCTCGAACGTGTGCTCGTGTTTCCAGAAACGGTAGGGGCCGCGCCGCTGTTCGTCGATGAACCGGAAGGGCGGCTCCCACGCGGTGATTTCGCTCTGCCAGCGCACCGGCAATCCGTGCACCCGCAGGGCATAATCAATGAGCAGGCCGCGCCGCATGATGAGGGGCAGGGGAGTGAGGATGGAAAAGTGCATCGAGTCCGGCGTAATGGTCTGCAGGTTGGTGGCGTCGGCGAAGAAGGAGAACACCTCCGCGCGCGGGCGGGGCAGCCAGCACTCTTGATCGAGGCGGAATATTTTCATCGCACGCAATTGTGCGGAGTTCGATCTAAAGGCCGCAAGCGTGATGGAGCACACTAGCAGGCGTCCCGCCTGTGTTCGTCCGCTGGCCGTCCCGGCTGGCGGATTATGTTTCCTCCCCGCCAGCCGGGACGGGCTGCCCCACTACGGTGCATGCCAACTGTTCTGTTTTGACGCTGCGGCTCGGACAAGGACAATGAGCCGGAGATGGCCCTGAAAAATCCGAACGAACAAATCCCGCCCCGGACGGCAACCCGGCGCTTCCTAGACCCGAACATCACGCGCTCTGGACGGCTGCTGCGGCTTGGGTTGGCTTTGGGCTTGGTCGTGGCGGGCGTGATGGTGTTGCGCCCCGTTCTTTGGCTGGCGGTGGGGTTCTTCCTTCTCGCCACTTTCGCAATTTTTGAGGCGTGGCGTGGGTGGTGTCTGCTGCGGGCCTGCGGCCTCAAAACTCGATTGTAATTTTCCACCCATGCAAACCACGGCAGCCATCGCGGACGGTCAGGGCGCGTTCACCATCGACTCCATCGAAGTCGCTTCACCACTCGAAGGCGAGGTGCTGGTCGAGATGAAGGCCGCCGGCCTCTGCCACACTGACCACGCCTCCCTGCACTGGAAGCGCCCCTTGGTCATGGGACATGAAGGCGCTGGAGTGGTGCGCGCAGTCGGCGCGGGCGTGACGCATGTGAAAGCCGGCGACCGCGTGGTGCTGAACTGGGCCATCCCCTGCGGGCACTGTTTTCAATGTCAGCGCGGACATGCCGTCCTCTGCGAAGCGAGCAAACCTGCGTATGTCATGGAACGCTCCGCCGGCCATGCTCATGCCGCCGGCACCACCTGGCGCGGCCAGCCCATCGACCGCTCGTTCAATCTCGGCACGCTCGGCGGTTTCGCGCTGGTGCGCGCGGCCGCCGTCACGCCGCTGACGGTGGAAATTCCATTCACCTCTGCCTGCCTGATCGGCTGTGGCGTGATGACGGGCTTCGGCTCGGCGGTCAATGTGGCCAAGGTGGAGCGCGGCAGTTCCGTGGTGGTGATTGGTTGCGGTGGGGTGGGTCTGAACGTGATTCAAGGCGCTCGACTCAACGGCGCGGCGACCATTATCGCGGTGGACTTGCACGCGGTCAGTCTCGAGCGCGCGAAACAATTTGGCGCGACGCATACTTTCTTAGCCGAGAAATCCGACCACGAGTTACGCACCGTCGCAGAGCAGGTCAAACAACTCACCGGTGGACGCGGCGCGGATTACGCCTTCGAGGCCACCTCGGTCCCGCACCTGGCCTTCGTGCCGCTGTTGATGGTGCGGAACGGCGGCGCGGCTTTTCAAGTCAGCGGCATCAACGACGCCGTGACGGTGCCGATG
>JAYVWQ010000005.1:0-3264 GCA_043785945.1 Akkermansia sp. | reverse complement strand
AAGTAAGGATTGTCTCCGCAAGGAGACCTTGTGCGGACGCTTCGGCGTCCAGCACGCAGGGTTAGCTCGCCCTCGTGGTGAGCGCCCATCTGGCCGCTCCGGGAAACCGGAGCGGCTTTTTGTTGGCCAGCGTTTCGTGAAAGCCCGCGCACGCTTGGCGGCTACTTTGAAGTTCTTGGAGCGGGCTTGCGCTTCGCTCTCTTGGCGGAATAACGGACTGCGCGGCGTGGCGGGACTGCGCGGGTGGCAGGGGACGCCGGTTCCTCGCGAAGCGTAGCAGTGCCATAGTCGGCAACGCTCCCGACTGATGGCGAAGGGTCGGACGATCCGACCGGGGGCCAGTGCTTCAAGACTTCGGTGCTTTGCAAGCCGGCGGCGACATGCAGGGCAAAATTCGTAATTGGTTCGTGTGCGCCGTTGTCGTCGTTCGTTTCCTTGGTGGGGATGTTCACGTCGAACAGTGGCAGCATCGTTTCATCGCTTTGTGTCGTGTCTTCGCGCTCCATCCGCCGGACGAAATCACCCATCGGCTCGACGCCTTTCGCGAATCGGGCCAGCGTGGTGCGGATGGCTTCGGCGCTGTTGTCCACACCGATCCAATGACGGCCGAGACGGTGCGCGGCTTCGAGCATGGTGCCGGAGCCGGCGAAGCAATCGAGCACGAGGTCGCCGGGATTTGACGATGCGGCGATGATGCGCGCGAGCATCGCGGGATTTTTCTCGGTCGGATACCCGGTGATGCGGATGTTCTGGTTGTGGGCGTCTCGGAACTCCATCCAGATGTCCTGCACCGGGATGCCGCCGCTTTGATCGAGGTAGATTTTGCGGCGCGGGTTGCCGGTCGGCGACCAGTAGATTTCGCCGCGTGCGTCCATTTCATCGAGGGTGCTCGGGAGATATTGCCAGTGCTTTCCGGGCGGCGGCGTCATGCCACGCCATGTCTTTCCGGTTTCACCGTTGCGAACACCAGGTGCGTGGATCGGGACTTTCTTGTAGCGCCGTCCGGTGCCGGGTTCGACGTAGGTGTATTCGCGCGCGGCATGTTCGTCGGTCCACGTAATGAGCGGGCGGTGCCAGACGTAATCGTCGGACTTCGAGTAGAAGAGAATGTAGTCGGAGACGTTGCCGTAGGTCTTGCGCGTGTAGTTCTTGGGATTGCATTTCTTCCGCGTGATCCAGTTGCGAAAGTTCGACGGGCCGAAGATTTCGTCCATGAGCACCTTGGCTTGAAAGGCCATGTTTTCATCGAGGTGGACATAGATGCTGCCGTCAGCGGCGAGGAGTTCGCGCAGGAGGATGAGTCGTTCGCGGAGAAATTCGAGATAGTCGGCACCGGCGAGAAGGTCGTGGTAGGCGTCGGCCTGCTTGCGCGACTGGAAAACGCTGCGCGTGGCGTAGGGCGGGTCTATGTAGATGAGGCGGACTTTGCCCCGCACTCGCGGGTCGTGAGAGAGCGCGGCGAGGACGGCGAGGTTTTCGCCGTAGTAAAGCGCGTTGCGGCTGGGGGAGGTTTCGCCTGACCAAGCGACGGTGAGTTTCACGGCCGGCGTGGCAAGGATGGCCGCGGCAGATTTCTTTCCGGGGTAAGTCAGCGTAACCGTTGCGGCGTCGCCCATCCGCGCCGGGGTGCGCCCGTTGCCGCCGTTTGAATTTGGAATGCCAGTGGCCATGTCAGGAGGCGAGCCATTCGCGGGTGAGCCGCTCCGGCACCATGCGAAGGGTGGCGACGAGGATGCGGCCTTTGTGACTGCGTTCGAGCGCGGCGTAGTCATTCCACATCGATCCCAGCAGAAGCCCCGGCCCGTCGTTGATGAAGATGATTTTGGTGCGGAGACCGTGCTTGCGGGCATAGGCCAGCACTTCGCCTGCGCAGTTGCTGTAACCGCCGGTGCGGTCGTCCTCCTGCGCGCCGCCGCGATCTCCGTCGTAGCGCGCGAGGCCCACGGCGAGCACGTCGCCCTTCACCGGGTCGCGGATGATGAAGTCCACCGGGCGGTTGGGCTTCGGATATTTCGGGAAAATTTCGCCGAGCAGAATGTCTTTTCCCGCCCGCTCTGGACCGGACAGCGGGAGGTCGGGAAACTTTTCCCGGAACATGGCGAAAAGCCGTTCGGTGAGGTCGTATCCTTTTTTGCCACGGTCTTTGTATTCCCACAGCAGCGCGCAGAGAGCTTCATCCGGCAACGGGCGCGTGGAGAACGCGGCTTGAACTTCATGAATGGGACGGAAGCCTTTGCCGAATTCCTCGCAGATTTTCGCCGCTTTCGATTTCTGCTTCAGCATTTCCACCGGCGTTTCGGGGCTGACGTATTTGCGAAAGACTCGGGCTAGTTGGACGCGCATCCAGCCATCTGTCTGCTCGGCAACCTGCATCATCAGCCGTGTCGAGGATTCCGATGAACGCAGGAGCTGCCCGAAGAGGACGAGGACTGGTCCGTAGAGCAGGCAGGCGTCCTTGAGGATGTCGGGAAAGTATTCGCCGGTCGCGAGGGTAATCCAATTGCGCCCGTCCGGCTTGTAGTCGGCGAAGGTCGTTAGCTTGGGCAGTTTCGGTTGCGGCACAACGGGAGATTGTTTGATTGGCAGTTCGCCGTCGAGGACGGACGAGCGATTGGTGGGCGCGGACTTCATCTCGCTTGCCCTGGGCTATCACCTGCCGGGTTTACAGCCCTGGCCGACGAGATCGCACACACCGCCAGCCCGCGTGGCGGGATCAGCTTCGGCACGAACGACCTCACGCAGACCGCGCTCGGCATGTCGCGTGACGATTCCGGCAGCTTCCGGCCCGGCTACGCGGAACTCGAAATCGTGAAGAAGAAGTCCTTGCGGACGGCCACCGTTCGCCACGATTGACCAAACCGACGCCGGCCTTTTCGCAGCGAGACGCGCTCAGGCAGGCGAGTCGCCCGCCCTACCCCATGCAAATCGCCATCGAGAAGGGCCGCAAGACCCGTCCGAACATCAAGCTCGGCATCTGCGGCGAACACGGCGGCGAACCCGATTCCGTGAAGTTCTGCCACAAGCTCGGTCTGAGCTACGTGAGCTGCTCGCCCTACCGCGTGCCCGTCGCCCGCCTCGCCGCTGCCCAAGCCGCCATCGAGGAGAAGCGCAAGGCTGCCGCTCCCAAGGCGAAGAAGAAGTAAGGATTGTCTCCGCAAGGAGACTTTGTGCGGACGCTTCGGCGTCCAGCACGCAGGGTTAGCTCGCCCTCGTGGTGAGCGCCCACCTGGCCGCTCCGGGAAACCGGGGCGGTCTTTTTGTTTG
>JAYVWQ010000004.1:0-2692 GCA_043785945.1 Akkermansia sp. | reverse complement strand
CATCACAACATCCGCTATTGGGAGATTTGGAATGAACCCGAGAATCGCCCGGCCATGTGGAGCGGGACGGACGACGACTACCTGCGGCTCTATCGCACTGCCGCGCTCGCCATCAAAAAGGTGTTCCCGTCTTTGAAGGTCGGTGGCCCGGCGCTCGGAGCCAGCGGGAGTTTTGTGAAGGGCGAGTTCGTTCCCACGGATTTCGCTATCAGCTTTCTGGCCATGTGCCGCAAGGACAAGGTGCCGCTGAATTTCTTCTCCTGGCATTGCTACACGGCGGACCCCGCCGAACTGACCGCGCGCTCCCGGGCCATCCGGCGACTCTTGGATTCCAAAGGTTTCACCGAAACCGAGAGCCACTTGAACGAATGGAATTTTCTTCCTGGCAACACTTGGAAACCAATTACCAAATCGGGAACTCCCGTCGCCCGCCAGCGATATTACGAAGAAATGGCGGGCGCACCGGGAGCCGCGTTCGTTGCCGCCGCGTTGGTGGAGTTGCAGGACGCGCCAGTGGATGTCTGCAATTTCTTCCACGGCGAGGTGGGCGGATTCGGCGTCTTCAACGAGGAGGGCGTGCCGCTGAAGGCATACCAGGCCCTGCGCGCCTTTCAGGGTCTCGTGGAAACGCCCCGGCGTGTGGAAACTCGCGGGACCGTCACTGGAAAGCTGGCCTTCGCCGCCGGCCTCAGCACGGACGGTCGAGAGGCGACGATGCTGGTGAGCAACTTTGCCGACCCGCGCTCGGACATTGTTCTGAAGTGGAAAGGTTTCGCGTGGATCGGCGGTGTGACGGCCGAGATCCGCACCGTGGATGCCACCCGCGATTTTTCAAACGCGCGGACTGAATCGGTCGCCGACGAAAGCGCGACGCTGCGCTTGACGTTGAAGGCACCGGCCATCGCGCTGGTGCGGCTGCGCCCGACCGGCGGCGCGGCTGCGAAAACGACGCTGTCCGTCATCGCGCCCGCGAACCGGCTGGTTTTCCAGCGCAATGAAGCCGGGAACGCGGCGATTGCCGTCGCGGGAGATTGCGCGTGGCCGGGAGCGGCGGTGGAAGCGCGAGTCGTGGACGCTGTCACGGGCAACGCCGGAGAATGGAGTGCGCTTGGAACGGTGCAGTCCGATTTCGGCTACCGAGGCAAGGTGACGGCCCCAGCGGGCTGGTATTCGCTGGAAGTCCGCGCTCGTGGCGATGGGAATTTTGGCACCGCAACGGTCGAGCGTGTAGGTGTCGGCGAAGTTTTCGTGGTCGTCGGCCATTCGGTCGCACATGGCGGAGAGATCAATCTTCCCGGAGCGGAAGACGACCGCGTTAGCACCATCGCGCTGCCAGCTGGCGATATGGAATCGCAGCGCCGCTACAATTTTACAGGAGCCTCCCGTTTTCTCCCGGAGGCGGTCGGAAGGCATTTCGATTCCAACGTCCAGCCCGCTCCAGCCGGGACCGGCACCTACTTCTGGGCCACATTCGCGGAGCACGTCGCCAAGGCGCAAAACGTGCCGGTGCTATTGCTGAACGCGGCCTCCGGCGGCACGAGTTTGGAACATTGGGCCAAGTCGGCGCGGGGCGAACCGTTCGAGCACCCGTTCGTGATTTCGTCCATCCGCATGCCCTACATCCGCCTAGAACACGCGCTGACGAAGTATTGTGCGGTCACGGGTTTGCGCGCGATCCTCGCCGACCAAGGCCAGAACGATTGGCCCGAGAAGGACGAGGAGAAAATCATCGCGAACTACAAGGCGTGGATTGACCAGGCCCGCAAAGACGTCGGCTTCCCAAACTTGGCTGTGGTCGTGAATCGCCAGTCACCCCCCGATGGATTCGGCCAGATTCGCCGGGTGCAGGATCGCATGATCAAAGAGCATCCCCGCTGCTTCCCCGGCCCGGACTACGACACCCTGGCCCAGGAGGATACAACGGACAAAGTCCACCTCAGCGAATCCGGCGCCAAGAAAGCTGCGCGGCTCTGGGCGGATGCGCTGGGCGCGGATTTCTTCAGGATTGCGGCTCCGCTGGCACCTTTGCTAGCGAAGTAGTCGGCGTCAGACGATCCCGGTTACTGCGCTCTCAGCCCAGTGATGGCAGGCAGGGTTTTGATGAGAGGGGGGACATCCAATGTCCCGTGCTTGGGCGCGACTGGCGCTCAAAACCGGAGAATCTTGCGCGGCTTGGCTCTGAAGACGCTCCAGAAGAAGCAAAAACAGCAAACTCAGCTTTGAACGCAAGCTTGTCGAGGCGGCTAAAATCGATTCCTTTTTGTTCCATTGCTCAGTAAGCAGATGCGTCTGCCCTGCTGGGTGTAGAATCAGTGACCACCGGCAAAGCCGGGGGCTTACTCTGGAGTTAACCCACCCGCACCAGTCCCCGTTGAATGGCGATGACCACGGCTTCGGTGCGGTCGGCGACGGCGAGCTTGGCGAAAATGGCGCGCAGATGAGCCTTGGTGCCGTCGGTGGTGAATCCGAGGACGGCGGCGATTTCTTTGTTCGACAAACCTTTGGCCAGCAGTTCGAGGACTTCGAACTGGCGCGCGGAGAGCGGCGTTTCCAGAGTGTGTTCGCGCAGGCGGCGCGCGAGGACGGCGGGCAGCCAGCGTTCGCCGCGCTGCACGGTGAGCAGCGCGTTGATCAAGTCGTCCTGACTCGAGTTCTTCAACAGGTAGCCGGAAGCGCCGGCGTCCAGCGCCAG
>JAYVWQ010000003.1:0-2428 GCA_043785945.1 Akkermansia sp. | reverse complement strand
CGCAACAAGCCTGCAAAACCCCGCTGGCAGTGCGTGATGGCGGTGACGTGGAAGACGGGATACGGCTCGGGCAAGGTGTAGTAGCCGGTGTGGTCGCCGAACGGCCCCTCGTCGCGCAGCGGCTCGGTGGGATCGATGTAGCCTTCGATGACGAAGTCGGCGTTGGGCAAAACGGTTTTCAATTCGGGCAAAATGTTTTTACGCCCGCAACTCGATGAACTTCTCTCCTTGCTCCAATCGTTTCACGGCGTCGGGCCAAAGCGGTCCGAGCCAGTCGAGCAACGCCCGGTTTGAACAATTCCCTTTCCGAATCCAAACCAATTGCACCGGCTCGGCGCTCAAAAGCCAGTGGTCAACGAAATCCTCGTCCTTGCTGATGATGACGGTGTTTTGACTTCGGGCGCGCTCCCAAATCACCGGGTCATCCGCGGTCTGCAAACCGATGTCGAAGACATGCGCGGCCGGATGGCCTTGACTGGCAATCCATCGCGCCAGCGCGGGCGGGAGTTGCGCGTCAACGAGGAAGTTCACGCTGGCTGCAAGACCGCGTGGTCGGACTGGCGGGCGGCGTAGGCGAGGGCAGCTTTGATGTCATCAGGTTCGAGGTAGGGAAAGTCGCGGAGGATTTCCTCGTGTGGCACGCCCTCGGCCAGCATCCCGAGAATGTCCGTGACGCGGATGCGCATCCCGCGAATGCACGGCCGCCCGCCGCATTTGCCCGGCTCGACTGTGATGCGTTCCAGAAGTTTCATGGCCGTAGAATACTTTAGCACTCCCGGCGCAACAAGCCTGCAAAACAGCGTATGGATCACGCCCGATGCGCTGACGGAGGAACGGCAGATTCTCGGCGGCGGGAAGATCAACGTGGAATCTCTCCTCCTGCTGGAGGCGCGGCCGTGCGCGGGAGAATCGGACGCGGAAATCGTCGCGGGCGCGTGGGACTTCGAGCGCATCAACCGCCGCTATGCCCGGCATCTGAAAATCCTCGGCGAGCGACCGGGCGGCGTGCTGCGGAACGACGCGGCGGCGAAGGCGTTGCTGCGGTGGGCGGCGGCGGAGCGCGATGCGTGGCTGGAGGCGATGACGAACGATCCGCTGCTGCCGGGCCGGATTCTGCCGTCCGATTACCTGGGGCAACAGGCACGGTGGCCGTCCGCAAGGACCGGCGGCGGGTGGAAGTGCTCCGGGACGCCAGGCGGCGACTGCGCACGTTCAAACCCGAATAGCCCTGGGCAAAACTTTGTTGCCTATGCAACAAAAGTTCGTCATGGGCGCGGGCGGGAATGGATGGGGTTCTTGGCTGGCTACTCAAGGCACGCCAAGACTTGCGTCGCGTGTTCGGTCAATTCGCGGGTGGATTTTGGAGAGACGTTTTTGAAACCAAGCCGAACCAAGTCTGATTTGAAGTCATTCCAGAGATAATACACGTCGTTGTCCGGCGGAATTTCCAAATAGAAGCGCGTCCACTTGCCGGAGTCCTGCCGGTGGATTATCCGGGCAGCCCGATAAACTTCGGTGAAGGTGCGCTTGCCTCGCTTCTCCCGGTGAACCCTAATCGCCAAATCGCCAGGCTTGGCTTGGGAACGAAACCGGCTTTTTCCGCACCAACGAATGGTGCTAATCTCGTAATCGTCATGTCCCAGTTTTTTCCTCGCTTGCGCCATTCCACTTTTTTCTGCGCGGGCTTCGGCGCTGGAAATCTTACTGCTGAAGGGTCGCGTAGAAATCAGCCATAGTCTTGAAATGCCGCCTGAAACGCGCCCCGCTTTGCGCCGTGGCCCTCCGCCAGTCCGCACAACAGGAATGGCTTCAATCCGTTTGAGGAAAACATCATCCACGGGCTTTGCCTTCTTCCGTGCTTGCTCGATGAATCCCCGAACTAACGCTGCAACCTGTGGATCATCCGACAATAGCGACGCCTCGCAAGTGTTTACGCCGGCGTTTTCAGAAAGATTCGCCGAGCCAATGATGGCCTTGTCATCAATCAGCAGTGTTTTGGCGTGCAAACCATCGAACGAATAAACTTTTGCGCCTTTTGAGACGAATCGGCGGAGTGTGGACGCCGATGTCATCCCTGCTTTGATTGCAGTGTCGGAAGCGTCGCAGACAAGCACGTCTTCCTTCTCGAATTTCAAATGGCTCGTGCTTGTGACGTAGGAAATCGCAGCCCAAAGGCGACGACGTTTCTCGCTCAATTCTGCGAGTGTTGGCCACAGGCCGTCTGAGAGCAGTTGATTCATTTGCTGAACAGTTTTTCCACCTTCGCCTTCACCGCCGCATCCATTTTGATGAGCGGCGGCCAGGGGCGTTTGAAGCCTTCGCCCGGAATTTTCTTCGTCGCGTCGATGCCGAGTTTGCTGCCGCTGGCGATTTCGCTGGTGGCGTGGTCGAGCACGTCGGACGGGCCTTTGGTGAAGAGGCTGTCGCG
>JAYVWQ010000002.1:0-8365 GCA_043785945.1 Akkermansia sp. | reverse complement strand
CGGCGGCTTCGACGCGGAACTCGTTGGCACGGCGTAACCGTTGAGCGGCACGCTCTGCTTGGTCACAAATTGCAGTCCCGCTCCAAAGGTGAAGGCGTGATAGCTCTCCGCACCCACTGTCGCGGTGCGAAAGACCGGCGGCACATCGGTCGCCTGACCGAGCATGGGCAGCGAGGCGATGACGGCCAGATCGCCCTTCGCGTTCAGCGGCGTCTCCAGGAATTCACGAAGCGCGGCGGGCAAAGTTTCTTGCTGCGCCGGCGACAGCGCCAGTTGCAGCGCACGCTCCGGATTCGACTGCACGAGATCGGCAAAGGCCGTCCGACGCTGCTGCGCCAGAATTTTTCCTTCCGCCTCCAGCGCCGCCTTCGCCGCCTCGTCCGCCTGCTCATAGCGTCGCCACCATTGCTCAAAAGCGGCGAACGGCGGCTCGTGCACCACGTCCGGCTCGGGGCGCGGTTCGGGGGCGTTGAACCTCGCAGCAATCGCGGGCGCGACCGTCGCCGCGACGGTGGCGGTGGCGGTGGGCGCGGCGCGGTTCACGCCTCGCGCGCTTTCAGTCCAAGAAGGTTTTAGTTCCGAGTCCGCAGGCGTTCCGCGCCGGGTCGCCAGCCACAGACCACAACTGAGGACGACCACAATGGAAAGAAGCGCGAGCAGATGTTTTGATTTCATTGGCAGTGGGCATAGCATCGCGAGTTCCGGCTCAAATCGCAAGAATGTTCCCCCCTGCAGGCAGGAACGGTTGGACGGGTAATCCAAATTGTTCCGACTCCGCACAGACTCGCTTGCGCGACCGTCCGCGCCCGCTAACCTGCGTCCGTGCCGAAGCAAACCTGGATCATTGCCGCCGTCATTACCGCCCTCGTGGTGGGGGCGATTGTCATTTTGTCTGCGCGCCAGCAGGGCTTGGAGAATGAGCGGCTGGCCCGCGCCCTCGCCGAAGCCCAGGCGGCGCTCACCCGCCAAACGGACACGCTGGCCGCTCTGACCAACCAGCTCGACGAGGCCGGCTCGCGCATTCTCAGTCTCGCGGAGGAGAAGGCCGCCGTGACGAAAACGCAGCATGGTCTGGAGGACGAGATGCGCCGCGCCCTCGAGTCCAAGGACGTGACCATCTCGGAGTTGAAGGGCAAGCTGACCGTGAACATCCTCGACCAGATTTTGTTCGACTCGGGCGAGGCGGAATTGAAACCCGAGGGGCAGCGCATTCTGGAAAAAATTGCCGGCGTGCTCATGCTCCACACCAATCGTCAGGTGCAAGTGATTGGGCATACCGACGACGTGCCCATCCGCCGCAAGTTTGCCAGCAACTGGGAACTCTCCGCCGCGCGCGCCCTCGCGGCCGTGCGCTTCCTGCAAGACCGCGCCGGCGTGGACCCGCGCCGCCTCGGCGCGCTCGGCCACGGCGAGTTTCATCCCATCGCTCCGAACACCACCGTCGAGGGTCGCGCCCGCAATCGCCGCATCGAAGTGGTGGTGCTGCCGGAGGAACTGGCGGTGCCTGGTGCGCGCAGCGCGGCGCCGGTGAAGTAAACCGAGCGGTAACCGACCGAGTCTCGCGAAGGCTGCGAAGAGGACGAAGGAGGGCAAACAAGATTCAGACTCGGCTGGCTTCAGAGCCAATCCGAATAACTCGGAGCGCGGACGTCTCGTCCGCGAGCTGTGTTGGGACAGTCTTGGAACACGCGGGCGAGACGCCCGCGCTCCGGGCCAAGCTGGGAGTTATTCAGATAGGCTCTTTGCTTCCTTCGCCCTCTTCGCAGCCTTCGCGAGACACCCTTCCTCGTTTTCAGTTACGGCTTCGCCTTCGCCGCCGCCTTCTTCCACTCTTTAGGCAAATCCGTTTTGGTGTCGGCGAGAATTTCGAGGAGGGCGCGGCGGTCGGCTGGGGAAAGTTTTTTGTAATCACCGCTCTGGTCCTGGCCGGTGAGAATTTCCAGGAGCCGCTGGTAGATCGTGGTCTTTATTTCCTTGGGCAGGGCGGCGAAGGCGTCCGAATAAATCAGATAGCTGCACGGGTATTTGAACATCCGCGTTTCCAAATCGAACTCGCGCAACGAGCGCCCGCGCGCGTCCCGTGGACCGACGGCGGGGAATTCCCGGGCAAAGCTGGAGACGCCTTCGACGCGCGCGGTCAAAGGCGCTTCCTCGGCGAAGAGCAGGTACTTCAAGAATCCCTCCATCGCGCTTTTGACGTAGCGCACATGCCCGTATTGGCGGAGCGCGATGGTGCTCTCGTAGTACAGGCGCGTGAGGAAATTGTGCAGGTGGAGCTGATGCTCCAGCACCATGAGCGCGACGATGTCGCTGGAAGCCGCAGGGTAGGGTGCTGGGTCGAAGAAAGGTTCCAGCTTGGTCACGTTGCCGTGGAAGTTCGGCTCGCGCTCCTGCCGCGCGAACTCCTCCCTGCCAATCAGATTGCCGCGATGAGTCTGCGCGCCGTGCGTGCCGCTGACGTACCAGCCGCCCCAGCGTTCCGCCAGCGGGGTGCGATGATTCACGAGCGAAATGCCCGTGCTCAAATCCACCACGCCGCTCTCGTCCGTGGCGAAGGAGCGCACCAGATGTCCCGGCACCCCCATCGTCTTGGACGAGGCGTGACATTCCAGGCACTGGTCGTTGCGGACGAAGCGCGGTTTCTCCGTGGCCGTTTGGTCGAGCGTGTAGAAGACCGCGCCGAGCTTCGGGTCCGCTTCGGAGATTTCCAGCAAGGGCGAGCCGGGCACATAACCGACATACACATCGTCGCCGAGGAAGAGGGCGCGCGGATGTTTCGGGTCGATGCGCTCGCGCTGGAACGAGGTTTTGGAGAACACGAGCATCTGCGATGATCGGGCGGCGTGCAGGTTTTCCAAAACGGAGAGGAGATAACCGTAGGCGTCGTCGCGCTTCAACACCACCTCGCCTTTGTTGATGCGCGACTGCAACTTGGCCACCGGGCCGGAGGACAACGTCCGGCTGTAACCGATGGTGTCTTCCTCGAAGGGCATGAGGTGGGTCGCGCCTTGGAAGTCATCCGCGCGCGCCCAGGCGGCGCAGCAGGCGGCGAGCAGCATCAATGGGCGAAGATTTTGGAACACGCGTGACCAATACAGCAGTGAAGGTCGGATGCGCTCAACTTTTTTTGTCCAAGGCGCACCATTGGTCGAACGACGGAGTTAAGACGCAACCTGATATGTGCCAAGAGCCTCGACACGAAGCGCCCCCCGCGTAGCGTGGGCCGCACCCGCATGAACATCACAAGATTTAGATTCCTTCAGACCGCGCTACTGCTCGCCGTGGGTTCGCTCCTGCTGGCCGGCCCCGGCTGCCAACACGCCCCGCCCCGGAACACGACGCCGCTCTCCGAGACGCAGGCTCCGCTGGTCGCCGACCGGCCGCGCCCTTCCGAAGCGCTGAGTGAGAAGCGGTTGCAGGGGCAGATTGATTTGATGCAGGAGCAGATCGGCCTCCTGAGCGCCCGCACGGATGCGCTGGCCCAGTTCCACGGCACCCGGATGGGACCCAAGTGGGTGGAGAAAGTTCAGGCCGCACGGGCTGACGCCTCGCGCTCCCAATCTCCGGGGAACAGGGACGGACGCGCACGGCCCACGTTCGAGGTCTTCCGGTTTGGGGCCAAACCCAAAGGCCAGGCGAAGGATTGGCGAGGGCAAGGGCCAACTTCGTTCATGTCCTCCTCACTACCGCGTAGCAAGAGATCGAGATACTTCTTCCGATAATCCAATACCAGCCGGAGCCGGTCGCGCTTCTGGTAATGCTCAGGCAATTGGCAGGCAGGCGAACGACGCTCGACACATATTCCCGTGCTAGTGGCCTCGCTGAATGGCGCCAGTAATCCCAACGACGAAATCCGCCGACGTTCCGGCGCAGATATTCGACCAATTTCTAGCCGACCTTGCAGGGGCCAACGTACCGACAGAAACCGTGACACGACTCCGCAAGACCCTCGTCGAAGATCGTGCCTTCACTGAAATCGCGCTTCGAAAAGCTGTGCTCGGAGAGGAATTGCCGCCGGGATTCAGGTCGTATCCATCTCGATCAAAGAGTTTCGTGGCATTCGTGACCTCACGCTCGATTTCAACCGGAAGAACGGAGCCGTCTGCGGGCCGAACGTTACCGGGAAAAGCGGCGTGGTGGCCGCGATAGAGTGCGCTCTGACCGGAAACGTGTCCCGCCTTTCAGGCAAGGGCAAAGGCGAAGTCTCAGTTAAGCATCACGGGCCGAACGTCGATCATCGTGACAACCCCGATAAGGCGCGCGTCAAGGTGACGTTGATCGTGCCGAGCCTCGGTAAAACCGTCACCGTCGAGCGCAGCGTCAAAAATCCGGCGATTCTGCAAGTGACGCCAAACGAACCGTCGGTCCTTGCCGTTCTTCATCAAGTCGCGGAGCACCCGGAAATCGTTCTCTCTCGGCGGGAACTGATCCGGTATGTGCTGGCGACGCCAGTCGACCGCGCTCGCGAGGTTCAAGCCCTGCTTCACCTTGACCGCGTGGAACAAGTGCGCGCCGGATTGCAGAAGATTGCGAACAGCGCTGAAAAGCAACTGCCGCTCCTTGCGTCTGTTGATTTACTTCGGCAAATCTGAAGCGGTGCGCATCGACACCGGCAGCATTGTGGAGATCTTCGAGAGATAATCCCCATGGGCGCTGGTGCTGGCGGCGCTGGACATGAGACGGAAGCCCCGCGCTTCCAAAATTTCCAGTCCCGCCGACCCGGGCTGGCCAGCGTGGGAGGGCTGTTCCCGTCAGTGAGGCATCTGGCGAGAAACGTCGCCAGAATAATTCTTTGATGAATCGCTCTTCCGTGGCGTCATCTTTCCATGACTTGCAAAACCACTGGCCGCCGCCTTCTTGTTCCGTTGCTGCTTAGCACGATTCTCTTCTCCGTGTCCGCGTCGTGCGCCTCTGACCCGAACTGGTTCGACTTCAATCCGCCCGCTGATCCGTTCAGCGAGAGCGCCATCGATCTGCGCGGGTTGAACGAGAAATTCGCCGGGGAGCACGGCGTCATCGCAGTGCGGGGCGAGGAGTTTATCCACGCGGGAAACGGCGAGCCGGTGCGCTTCTGGGCGGTGAATGGACCGCCGCACGAGATGGCGGGCGCGGAGCTGGCGCAGACGGCCCGGCGTCTGGCCAAGTACGGCGTGAACCTGGCCCGGATGCTCGGCGCGATGTTCGACAAGGCGGGCGAGGCCGACGCCAAAAAAATCGCGCACGCGCAGGAGATGGTGGCGGCACTCAAGGCCGAGGGCATCTACTCGCACTTCTCGATCTATTTCCCGCTCTGGATGACGCCGCCCGCCGATCATCCGTGGCTGAAAGGCTACGACGGAAAGAAGCACCCGTTCGCCGCGCTGATGTTCAACCCGGAATTCCAAGAGCACTACCGCACATGGTGGAAAGCGCTGCTGCTCACTCCGGACGCGCGCGGCCATAAGCTGGTGGATGAGCCGGCGGTGTTCGGCTTGGAAATCCAGAACGAGGACTCGTTCTTTTTCTGGACGTTCAACCCGGATCAAATCCCGGATGCGCAGATGCAAATTCTGGAGACGCAGTTCGGCGCGTGGCTGAAAAAGAAACACGGTTCGCTCGATGCGGCGATGGCGCGGTGGAACGGGCAGAAGACCCAGCGCGACAATTTTGCCGAGGGCCGCGTGGGCTTCCGTCCGCTTTACGCCATCTCCAGCGAGAAGTCGGCGCGCGACCGCGACACGGCGCAGTTCCTCTTCGAGTTGCAGCAGAAGTTTTATGCCGACACCTACGCCTACCTGCGCTCCCTCGGCTTCAAGGGCATGATCACGGCGAGCAACTGGGCCACGGCCAGCCCGGAGGTCTTCGGCCCGCTGGAGAAGTGGAGCTACGCGAGCACGGACTTCATCGACCGCCACGGCTACTTCTCGGTCACGCACAAAGGTGAGAACAGCGAGTGGTCCATTCGCAACGGGCACACCTACAGCGACCGCAGCGCACTGCGCTTCGAGAACAGCACGCCGGGCAAGGCCAAGCAGTTTGTGCATCCCGCGATGGACCCGACCTACGACCACAAGCCCTCCATGATTTCCGAGACGACGTGGAACCGTCCGAACCGTTTCCGCAGCGAAGCCCCGCTCTATTTCGCCTGCTACGGCGCGCTGCAAGGCTCCGACGCCATCGTCCACTTCGCGCTCGACGGCGGAAAGTGGTCGGTCAAGCCGGGCTACTGGATGCAGCCGTGGACGCTGATGGCTCCGTCGCAGGCCGCGCAGTTCCCCGCCGCCGCGCTGCTCTACCGGCGCGGACTGGTGCGAACCGGCGAGGCGCTGGCGAAGATTGATCTGAACACCAACGACGTGCTCGCGCTCAAGGGCACGCCGCTGCCACAGGATGCGAGCTTCGATGAACTGCGCTTGAAGGACGTGCCGCCGGGCCGCGAGGTGAAGCCGGGGCAGCGCCTCGATCCACTCATCCATTACGCCGGGCGCGTGGACGTGGCTTTCACCGGCACGCCCTCGAAGACGGAACTCAAGGATTTGTCGTCGCTCATCGACCGCGCGCGGCAAACCGTGCGCAGCTCCACGCGGGAACTTTCGCTCGATTATGGGAAGGGCTTGCTCACCATCGACGCCGCGCAGGCGCAGGGCGCGAGCGGCAACGTATCAGCAGGCGGCGCGATTGAACTGGGCGACATCAGCATCCAATCCAGCTTGGACAACGCGCACCTCGTGCTTGTGTCGCTGGATGGTGCGCCGCTAAAAACTTCGCGGCGCATGTTGCTGCAAGTCATGTCCGAGGAGCAGGCCACCGGCTTCGCCACTGAGGATGCCGGGGCGGGCGTGAAGAAGATCACGAACATCGGGCGCGATCCGTGGCGCGTAAAGTCACTCGCAGGCACGGTGCGTTTCAAAACTGGCGCGGTGCAAATCCAGCCGCTCGACTTCAACGGCTACCCGCAAGGCGCCGCCTGGCGCAGCGCGGAACTCAAACTGAAGCCCGAGACGGTTTATTATCTCGTGACTCGGTGAGGCAGGGCGCGTTGCTCCGCGCGCGCCGGGGTGTGATGGTGTAAAACGAATGGGGATGAAACTGCCTGGGCCGGTGGCATTCGGCGGTTGTTCTCACCCGGCTCTCCGACGCGCTCTCCCTTGCGGTTCAGTTACTTGAACGGCCAGGCCCAAAGGACCATCAGTGCGAGCAGTCCCAGGGCGACCAGCCACCAGAAAATTTGCCGCCGTGATTTTTTCGGACGCCCAAACTCACGCTCCACAAACTCGTCGTAGTTGAACTCCTCATCCGGCAGATCGAGCGACTGGGCATGGGCGCTGTCGGACCAGCCGGTGGATTCGTCCGAACCGCACTCGGGACAGGCACGGGCGCGGCGCGGCACGTCGGCGCCGCAGTTGGGACAGGTTTCAGGCGGGCGCATGGTTCAATTAAATTTGCCGTGCAGCAGATCGCCCGCGATGCCCTGGGCTTCGAGGGTGGCGCTTTCCACGGCCGTGGGATCGATGCTCCAGACGGCGGCCAACCGCACCACGCGCTCGGTGTTCAGGGCGAACCGTTCGCGTTCCCCGAAACCCAGCACCTCGCCCGTTTCCGCGTAGGGCAGGCAGCGCAATTTCAAATCACGCTCGGCGGTCGTGATCTCGCCCTGGTTCCACAACGTCTCTCCGGCCCACGCATAGGCGCGCACCACGCGGCCTTCTTCGATTCGCGCCCAGCCATGATGCGACACCGCGCGATGGCGCGAGAAGAATTGCACTTCGCCGAGCTTGACGCTCAGGCCGGTGAGAAACTTGAAGCAGACATCAATGTCATCGGCGGGGTCGGGCAGGTCGCAGCCCATGACGAGGATCCAGCCGTCCACCGGCGGCGCGATGAAGAGGCGCGGCTCGAAGGACGGCGCGAGCGCGTCGCTCCACGAGCAGGGGCGCACATGCTGCACCCCGAGCGCGTCCTGCACGGCCTGGGGATTTTGCGAGCGCACGGCCAGCCAGCGGACCGGAGCGTTAAAGACCGAGGCGGCGGTGGACCGCGCAGCAAAGCGGTGCGGCTCCGGCGCGCGCAGACGCAACTCTCGCCGGGCGATCAGCCGGAGGATGGCCACGCACACGATGATGGCGGTGAGCATGGCGATTAACATCACCGCGATGAGTTCGTCATGTCGGGACGGGGAAGCCAGCTCTGCCGTGGTGCTGGCAGGAACTCTTGTAATGCTCGACCCTTCTCCCATGCGCGCAAAATCTACTCTCGACCCGTACCACTGCAATCGGGAAAACGGCGGGTGTCGGCGGGAGTTCAAAAGGGGATTTCTGCGCGAGTTCAAAAGGAGACAGAGTTTAGAGTGAGTATTTTCCGAGGATTTCTGGCCAGTGGTTGAGGG
>JAYVWQ010000001.1:0-3061 GCA_043785945.1 Akkermansia sp. | reverse complement strand
CCCTCAACCACTGGCCAGAAATCCTCGGAAAATACTCACTCTAAACTCTGTCTCCTTTTGAACTCGCGCAGAAATCCCCTTTTGAACTCCCGCCGACATGCGGTGAGTAATTCCTTGCACAACGGCGGGGACAACTTGAAACTTTTCGCAGACCCTATGCCTGTCACAACTGACCCGAAGAAGAGCCGGAGCAAATCTGCCGGGAAGTCTCCCGCGCTGAAGGCCCGCCGTTCCACCGCGGCCAAAAAATCTGCCACGCCAGCCACGTTGCACACGGCGGGCGGGGCCAAGCTGGACAAGCGGGACGCGGCGCCGCTCGTGCCGCGCGATGCCGAGGTGGCCCCGCCGCCGCCGACCGTCGAGCGCCAGCGCTACGACGGCGACTCGGCGATCAAACTTTACCTCCGCGAAATCGGCCAGGTGGCGCTCCTGACCATCGAGCAGGAAAATGATTTGGCCGCCAAGATCAAGAAGGGCGACAAGAAGGCCCGCGAACACATGATCAAGGCCAACCTGCGCCTCGTCGTGAAGATCGCCCACGACTACGACGGCTTCGGCCTGCCGCTGCTCGACCTGATCAGCGAGGGCAACATCGGTTTGATGAAGGCCGTCGAGCGCTTCGATCCGGCCAAGGGCGGCAAGCTCTCCACCTACGGCTCGTGGTGGATCAAGCAGTCCATCAAGCGCGCCCTAGCCAACCAGTCCAAGACCATCCGCCTCCCGGTGCATCTCGTGGACAAGCTGGCCAAGATGCGGCGCGTGGCCATGAAGTTGCAGGAGGAATTTGGCCGCGAACCGACGGACGAAGAGCTGGGCGAAGAGATGAACATGAGTCCGTCGCGCGTGGCCCAGATGCGCACGGCGGCCATCCGCCCGGCCTCGCTCGACGCGCCCATCGGCGATGATGACACCAACACTTTCTCCGACATCGTGCAGGACGAACGCGCCCACGATCCCTACGAAGACCTGGAAAGCAAGACAGTGAACGGCATGTTGGACGAGATGGTGAAGACGCTTGACCCGCGCGAGGCGACCATCCTGCGCTACCGCTTCGGCCTGGATGGCGGAAACGAAAAAACGCTGGAGGACGTGGGGCAGAAATTCGGCGTGACCCGCGAGCGCGTGCGGCAGATTCAAAACATCGCGCTGAAGAAGCTGCGGAAAATGATTGAAAAGCTCGAGGCGCGGAAAAAATAGTCCCGCCGCTATGATCCACGCATCCGCTTCCGCCGCCGCGATTCAAAACGCCATCCGCAACATCCCCGACTTCCCCAAGCCGGGCATTCAGTTCAAAGACATCACGCCGCTGCTCGGCGACGCGAAACTTTTCGCCGCCAGCATCGATCTGCTCACGGCGGGCTTCCAGCCGGGCGAGGTGGATTTCGTGGTCGGCATCGACGCGCGCGGCTTCATCTTCGCCGGGGCGGCGGCGCTCAAGTGGGGCGCGGGCTTCGTGCCCATCCGCAAGCAGGGCAAACTGCCCTTCAACACCCACGAGAAAAGCTACGACCTCGAATACGGCTCGAACGTGCTGGCCATCCACATCGACGCCATCAAGCCCGGCAGCCGCGTGGTGCTGGTGGATGATCTGCTCGCCACGGGCGGCACGGCCGGCGCGGCGGCGGAGCTGGTGAAGAAAGTCGGCGGCAAACTGCTGGAGGTCAGCTTCCTGATCGAACTCTCTTTCCTCAACGGCCGTGCCCAACTGCACGACGTACCGGTGCGGTCCATTGTGAAGTATTAGGAAGGTCCGCTGGCTTCGGATGACTGCGGATTAGTCAAAAATCAGCCGCCCTTACCCATGCGTATTCCAGTCATCAAAGGCACGATTAAGCGACGGCTGCTCCTCAATTTCCGAGCCGATCCAGCCGTGGTGCAGCGCATCCTTCCAGAGCCGTTTCGGCCCAAACTCCATCGGGGACATTCGCTCGTCGGCATCTGCCTCATTCGTTTGGAGCACATCCGGCCCGCTGGCCTTCCAAGTATGCTGGGGCTGTCGAGCGAGAACGCCGCGCACCGCATTGCCGTGGAGTGGACGGACGCCGCAGGCATACAGCGCGAAGGTGTGTTCATCCCGCGCCGCGACACCGGCTCATTCCTCAATCGCATGGCTGGCGGGCGCGTGTTCCCAGGCGAACACCATGCCGCCCGCTTCTCAATCGCAGACGTCAGTGGTCACATTGATTTCTCCATGCAGTCTTGTGACGGCTCAGTGGCGGTCCGGGTTGTCGGCGATGACGCTGATGCAGTCCCTGCCTCATCTTGCTTTGGGACATTGATTGAGGCGTCGGCATTCTTTGAGGGCGGCAGTCTCGGATACTCGGTCACCCGCGAGGGCGGACGCCTGGATGGCTTGCTGTTACGCACGCTTGATTGGCGCATCCGTGCGTTGTCCGTGACTGAGGTTCAGTCGAGTTACTTCGCGAATGCGCAACGGTTTCCGGCGGGTTCTATTGAGTTCGATCACGCCCTAGTGATGCGCGACCTCGTTCATGAGTGGCACAAAGCCGACGATTTATACGCAGTTTCACCAACCTCCTGACGCTGCCCTGCCCTCCACCTTGCCACCCTCCGCTTCACGCCTCTAATCTCTCCCCGTGGCCGCGCTGCAATCCATCGACACCGCCGGGTTCCGTTTCATCAACGGAACATTGCAAAACCCTTTCTTCGACTGGTTCATGCCGCTGCTGGCGGGCGGCACCTGGTTCATCGTCCTCGTCTTGCTGATGGCGGCGATGCTGGCTTGGAAGGGGGGCGCGCGCGGACGCATCTGCGTCCTCATGCTGGCCATCACCGTCGGGATCAACGACGGCTTTGTCTGCAACCCGATCAAACACGCTTTCAAACGCGTGCGGCCCTGTGCCGCTTTGGAGGATGTTCATAAGATGGTGGGCTGCGGTAAATCCGGCAGCATGCCTTCCTCGCACGCGAGCAACTGCACCGCCGCCACCGTGGTCTTGTGGTTGTTTTATCGCCGCAGCCTCCGCCTCGCCCTGCCGGTGACACTGCTCGTGGCATTTTCCCGCTCCTATCTCGGCGCGCATTATCCCGGCGACGTGCT